>JALQUY010000020.1:14552-18073 GCA_023260615.1 Schleiferiaceae bacterium | reverse complement strand
AAATTCAGTCCTGTACAGTGAATTCTCGGACAAGACCTTCTTCCCCTTTCCCTATGACTACATCTACCAGCGCATGCCTGTTGCGTCAGGGAGCATTGGGGTGATTTACAACCCATCGGAGGGAAATAAGTATTCTGCTGCCGTATCTACGGCCTACCGAGTGCCCAACATCGATGACCTTTCCAAGGTTTTTGAAACGGCCCCAGGTATGTTGATTGTGCCGAATCCTGACCTGCGCCCCGAACAGGCGTTTACGCTGGAGCTGGGCAACATCCGAATCTTCAAGGCTGGGCATAGCATTGAATGGAATGTGTACACGACGTCCCTCACGGATGCGTTAATGGTGCAGCCTTTCCGGCTAAATGGCGCGGATTCGGTCTTCTACGATGGAGCTATGGCTGGCGTTTATGCGCAACAGAACGTTCAGCGCGCTGTCATCATGGGCTATTCGCTGCGCGGAAATGTGGTCTTGAGTGGGCCCTGGAGTATGCAAGGTGTGGTTCAGGGAACCCAAGGGATGCTCGGGTATCCCATGTCCGGCAATTTGGACCACATTCCTCCGGTCTCCGGAAGGCTGGCCTTGAATTGGCAGCACAAGCAATGGGCATGGGAGTTCTTTGGTTTGGGCAACGGTTGGAAGCACATTCAACACTACCAATTGAACGGAGAAGACAATGAGCAGTATGCGACCCCAGAGGGCATGCCTGCTTGGATCACCTGGAATACCTCATTTGCGTTTTCGGCAAAGAAGGGGTTGTCCCTGCAGGTGGGTGTTTACAATCTACTAGACACCCAGTACCGAACGTTCGCCAGCGGCATCAATGCGCCAGGCCGAAATATTCAAACTGCGATTCGTTACGCGTTCTAAATGCAGAAGGCTCCTTCCTGCGTACCTTAGAGGAAAGCCTCTACACGCATGAAGAACTTCTTTGGTTTCATCCCGTTGGCCGCCCTGGTGGCTTGCCAATCTGCACCCATCACGCCCGCCGTTAGCCCGTTGAGCTTAGTTCCTCAGCCGCTCCTCCTAGAAGTGGAAGAGGGGCAACCTGCAGCCATTTTGGATCGGCCTGTTCACTTTGTGAATTTGGAGACCGCTGACTTTGCGTTGACGGAGGCTTGGCCACAAGCGGAAGATGGCTTTCCCATTGTTTTTCGTGGGGGCTTTTCTCCGAAGGATTTTCATGGCGGCCAGGGCGCGGAGGGAGCATACAGCCTGGACGTGTATGCGGATTCCATTGTAGTTCGGACGGAGAGCGATGCGGGACGCTACAGCTCGCTTGCGACCCTGATGCAGCTGGTCCCCGTGGAGCATTGGCCCACAGAAAGGGGGGCTGTCCTTCGATTAGGCTTTGAGATGGCACCTGTGCATATTGAAGACCAGCCCCGCTATGCCTACCGCGGTATGCATTTGGACGTTTGCCGCCACTTCATGCCGATTGAATTCATCGAGAAGTACATCGACAACTTGGCGTTGCACAAGTTCAACCGCTTTCATTGGCATTTGACCGAAGACCAAGGCTGGCGGATTGAAATCAAGAAATACCCCAAGCTGACGGAGGTGGGCGCTTGGCGTTCGGCGTCGCAAACCGGTGCCTACAGCGAGCAGCGCTTTGACAGCACCCGCCATGGGGGCTTTTACACGCAGGAAGAGGCGCGCCACATCGTGGACTATGCGGCGAAACGCGGCATTACCGTTATTCCCGAAATTGAAATGCCCGGCCATTCTTTGGCCGCTTTGGCGGCGTACCCTGAGCTCTCGTGCACCGGTGGTCCCTTTGAGGTCGCCCATGGATGGGGGGTGTTTGACGATGTATACTGTGCTGGGAATCCGGAGGTCTACACCTTCTTGGAGGGGGTGTTGGATGAGATTATGGACATCTTTCCATCGCCTTTGATTCACATTGGGGGCGACGAGTGCCCCAAGACCCGCTGGGAGACCTGTTCCAAGTGTCAGCAAGAAATGGCGGGGAACAACCTTAAAAACGAGCATGAACTGCAGTCGTACTTCATCACCCGCATGGAGCGCTACCTCAACGCCCATGGCCGAAACATCATTGGTTGGGACGAAATCCTCGAAGGCGGATTGGCGCCCAATGCGGCGGTGATGTCTTGGCGTGGAGTTGCTGGGGGTATTCAAGCGGCCTCCATGGAGCACAACGTGGTGATGACTCCGGGCAAGCCGCTGTACTTTGACCACTACCAGTTCAACCCTGATGCAGAACCCGTGGCCATTGGCGGATTTAATTCTTTGGCCGATGTCTACGCGTTTAATCCGGTTGAAGGCGTTCCTGAGAAATACCACAGCTACATTTTGGGCGCTCAAGCTAATGTTTGGACCGAATACATGGAAACCTCCAGCCACGTCGAACACATGGTTCAGCCACGCGCTTCCGCTTTGTCCGAAGTCTTGTGGCTTGGTACGAAGCGCCCGGGCGAAGATGCTGGCTTCCGTGAAGCCATGGACTACCATGTCCAGCGCTTGAAGGCCGTAGGTTGGAACTACGCGCCCTATGAATTTGATAAAGCCGCCGGGGATGAAGCGCAGTGATTTTCTCAGGCTCGTCAGCGGTGGAGCAGCTCTGACCGCCTTTTTGCCTCCAAAGCTGCACGCAGCGACGCGCTCAAAAACGTACAAGCCGGTGGAGCCTGTTTCCATCGCTACCTGGCACTTTGGTTTGGAAACCACGGCGGAAGCCATGAAGGTCTTATCGGCGGGTGGTTCAGCTTTGGATGCCACGGAAGCCGGGGTGAAGCTCTGTGAGGCGGACCCCAAGGAACGTTCGGTGGGATTGGGCGGGCGTCCGGACCGCGACGGCTTTGTGACCCTCGATTCGTGCTGCATGGACCACTTGGGCAATATTGGTTCGGTGGCCGCGGTAGAAAATGTGGTGCACGTGAGTTCGCTTGCGCGGGCCGTGATGGAAAAGACACCACACGTCATGCTCGTAGGAGAAGGCGCACGTCAATTTGCCCAAGAAATGGGCTTCCCGCTCCAAGATTTGATGGTCCCAGACTCCAAGCGGGAATGGGAGAAGTGGCGCGAAAAATCGGACTACAAGCCCGTCGTTAACATCGAAAACCACGACACCATTGGGCAGTTGTCCTTGGACGAGGAAGGTCGCCTGGCAGGCATTTGCACCACGAGCGGCATGGCCTTTAAAATGCGGGGTCGGGTAGGGGACAGTCCCATTATTGGCGCGGGTCTCTATGTGGATGGGGCCATCGGTGCGGCTACAGCGACAGGGCATGGCGAGGAAGTCATTCGCGTGGTGGGATCCTACCGCGTGGTTTCCGAAATGGAACGCGGTTTTAGCCCGCAGGAGGCCTGTGAGCGAGCGGTCCAAAAAATCTACGAGTTCTTTGAGCGCCGTCAAGCGGGTATTCAGGACACGCAAATTGGGTTCATCGCATTGGACAAGCGGGGCCGAACGGGCGCCTTCGCCTTGCGCCCCGGGTTTCAGTACGCCATCGCTCGAGCTGGTTTTGAGCCTGAATTGGTCGACGTTCGGGCCTTGTTGGAT
>JALQUY010000020.1:0-14453 GCA_023260615.1 Schleiferiaceae bacterium | reverse complement strand
CACTACCACCCAAAAAGGTGAAGTGACTGAAAACAATCAGCTCGAAATGAAGATTTATTCGGGCGGGCGGTACATGTTTGCTGCATTAGACAACGACGGTGTAGCCAACATGGGCTGCGGCGAAGCTCGTTGGAATGACGACGGAACTATGACGGAAATGCCTATGTATCAAGGCGGTATGGCAGTCAATGATATTTCTTACAGCTTAGCCATGGCCGAAAGCGAAGCAGGCTTCTCTCAATCCATTACGGGATTAGTCTGGAATGAAGACACGGTTGATTTGAATGAAGAATGGAAGTTGCTTTCTACTGTGACTTCGCCGTACGATGGGCTTTGGACGCTTGAAGCACGCGAAGTGGAAAATGATGCTATTCACGATTTCCATGAGGTCAAAATGATTGGCGGTGGCCACTTCATTTGGTACCATACCTACAGCACGGATACATCGAGCCATGCAGACTTTGGCTACGGAACCTTTGAAGTAGGGGAGGGCGGTGCTGTTGTGGAAACAGGCATGCATTCCAGTTTGGAAGGTTTTACGGGTGCTAGTTTGACCTTCCAACTCGTTGATGATAACACGATGGAGCAAACCTATATGCAGGACTCTGTCGCTGTGACGCAACGCTACACGCGGTTGTAAGCGCTATAGCCGTATGTAGGAGCCCGCTTCATAGCGGGCTTTTTTTATGCCCTTTGCAAGACGTTTAGTAGGGCACGGACTTCGTCGGCATGAACTTCAAGACGTTCACCGTCCAAAATGGCCGAACTGTGCAATTGGCGGAAGCCAATGTCTACAAAGGCTTGTGCATTATTCGAGCGAATTCCCCCTCCTGGTAAGAGTTCAATCCGCTGACCGGCTTGCTTTTTCATGCGTTGAAGTGCGCCCAAATCCTTTGCGCCCCAGCCCGTCAAAATCCGACTAAAGCCGGCATGAATCGCATCTTCGATGCCTTGTTCAGGGTCAGCAAGTTCATCAAAGGCTCGGTGGAGCACACAGGGAAGGCCTACCGCGTGGATCAATCGCTTGCATTGAGCCAGGTCGAGCTGACCCTTTGCGGTCAAGCCACCAAATACAAGCGCATGAGCACCGGCCTTCCGTAATGCTAGACCGCTGCTGTGCATGCTTTCCCATTCTTCTGGGGTGTAGCTAAAGTCCCCACCCCGCGGGCGAACCATGGCGACAAGTGGAACGTTGACACTGTGCTTTAGCGCAAAAATCCACTCACTTGGTGGCGTTAGCCCCCCCTCACGGTAGTCTCTGCAGACCTCAAGCCGTTCTGCCCCGGCGGCGACAGCCGCGAAGGAATCCTCTAATGAAAAAGTGCAGATTTCGAGCATGGGTTTGTCAAATATGGCACAATATTTCGGTATACTTGGTCTATGAAAAACTACCTGCTCGCCGCGACCCTGCTATTCAGCGCAGCTGCTCAGGCTCAAAAGATTGACCCCGCCTTCGCTCAATTGCCCTACAATATCCTAGGCCAGGATTCCTTGGGACTGCGCTCCATGTCGCCTTCTTTCTTGCAATTGGAAGAAGGGCTCTATCAGGTGGCCTATACCCCCTTCCTTATCACGGCGGAGCTCGAATTTATCTCCCGCGACAACAACGAGCGCCGTGTGACAACGGTAACGGTAACAGCGACCAACAAGAAGCAGCAAAAGGCCATTCAGGCAGAGTTTCCAGGTAAAAAATACGTGGTCGACACCGCAGGTTTCAATCCTATGACGCATCCCATGGGAATAGCGGCTGTTTTGGAGCAGTACCGCAGCAAGGATACGGTGGTTTATGAGCTTCGGCTGGTGCCTGATAAATTGCGTCTACCCGATTACAGCAAATGGCTGTCCTACATCGGTTCGGTAACAGATAGCTTTTTGGTTTCAGAAGATCTCTATTATGTGGAGAGCGACCATGAATTTGAGCGTGGTGATCGCTCCTACAGCGTAGACACAACGGATGAAGGGCAATTGGGATACCGCATTGACTACAACAGCGATGTAGATGTCATCCTCTACAGCGAGCTGGGCGGCAACATGGGGGGCGAAGTGGTATTTGTCCCGTACAAGTCCAATTTGTTGACCGCGGCGCGTGAAATGTTTAAATATTACTTCCCACAATTTATTGACGGAGATGCCGACTTTGAATTGCGCGTTCGCATAGAAGGCGAAGGGGAAAACGCCCGTTACTTCTTGGGTACCCAGAGCAAGCAAAATGGGGTAAGTCACGTTGCTGAGCTCGATCGCCAAGGCTACCTCGATTTACTGGAGGAAGTCAGCGCAGGCTAATTAGGCCCTGTCTAGGGCTTTAGGGTGAAAGAAATAGGAAGCAGCTCGTCGGCATTGGCTGTTGCAAGGATGCTTCCGCCTTCGGTTGCCATAATGAGCCGAATGGGCTTCTTCTGGCGGTAGGTCTGCTCGCGCAATGCTTGTCGGCACATCCCGCAAGGAGCGAGGGGCTGGGCATTGTGCCCGCTGGGGTCCCGGTAGACTAAAGCCATGACCTCAATGGCTTCTCCTTCGGATTGCATATTCGAGACGCTTAATGCGACGCGTTCGGCGCATATTCCCACGGGATAGGACGCATTCTCCTGATTGGTTCCTACGTACAAAGCACCACTTTGAGTTCGTACGGCAGCGCTCACGTGAAAACCGGAATAGGGCGCATGACCCGAGCCAAGCTTTTTAAACGCCAAATCGAGCAAGGCTCGATCCGATGCATTCAGCCCTTCTGGGGATTCGTAGGACTCAAGGAGAATTTCGATTTTGTAGGACATTCGGAGGGTTTAAGGGAGGAAATCTACATAAAAAGACGCGCCTAGCCGTATACCTTTGCCCCATGCGCGCGGAAATCATCACCATTGGAACGGAAATCTTACTAGGGCAGACGGTCGACAGCAACTCGGCTTGGATGGGGCAACGCCTTTCTGAAGTTGGTGTGGAGGTCCAGCGCATAACGTCCATTTCGGACCAGCCTTCGGCCATCGTTGCGGCCTTGGACGCTGTGCATCCTTCCACGCAATGGGTGCTCATTACGGGAGGACTCGGGCCAACAAAAGACGACCTCACCAAGCATGTATTAACCGACTACTTTGGGGATAGTCTAGTCTACCGGCCTGAGATTTATGACCACATCGAAGCCCTATTTGCCAAGATGGGCCGAGTTCCCAATGCCCTAAATCGGCCTCAAGCGGACTTTCCAAGGAAGGCGGAACTCCTGCACAATGCCATGGGGACCGCGCAGGGTATGCTCTGGAAGGAGCATGGTCGGAGGTATGTTTCGATGCCCGGCGTTCCCTACGAGATGAAACACATCCTGGAAACAGGCGTTCTGCCTAAAATGCGCGCCGAACAAGCAGATGTTCATTTGCACCGCTACTTTGTCGTTCAAGGGGTCCCGGAATCCGATTTGGCTCTTCGAATTGAGAGCTGGGAATCTGCTTTGCCGGCAGGACTATCCTTGGCATATTTGCCTTCACCCGGCGTGGTTAAATTGCGACTTTCAGCACGTGTTGCCGCAGTAGACCAATCGGTCATGGAGGCGAACATGGAACGGGAAGCCACCACGTTAAAGGCGCTACTGGGAGCAGATTGCTATGCCGAGGACCTCGTACCTCTGGAGGTAGTGGTGGGCGAAAAGCTCAAGCAGGCGGGCCAAACCGTGGCTACGGCAGAGAGCTGTACCGGAGGTTCCATAGTGGCTCGGCTTACGAGTATCCCCGGGTCATCTGCCTATGTGGTGGGTGGAGTGGTAGCCTATTCCAATTCCGTGAAGGAGCATCAGTTGGGAGTCCGCAAAGCAGACCTTATGGTGCATGGCGCCGTCAGTGAGCCCGTAGTCCGTCAGATGGCAGAGGGGGTGCGAAAACGACTGAAGTCCGATTGGGCGCTTGCTACGAGCGGGGTAGCGGGTCCTGATGGGGGCTCGGAGGCTAAGCCTGTGGGCACGGTTTGGATTGCGTTAGCCGGTCCAAATGGCACCTGGTCGAAGAAGTTCAGCATGGGGCTGAATCGCGGTCGAACGGTGGAAAAATCGGTCTTGGCTGCCTTGGATGCCTTGCGCAGAGCCCTGGACAACGCCTAGGTGATTCCGGTTTAGAATTTGGGCCTTAAAAAATCCCCGCAAACCCTTGATAATTGTGGGGAACTTTGCATATCTTTGCGCACCCGTTGTGAAACGGACTCATTCAAGTACTCAGAAGTTATGTCACGAGTTTGTGAAATCACTGGAAAGAAAGCGATGGTCGGGAACCATGTATCTTTCTCCAACAAGAAGAACAAGCGCAAGTTCAACGTGAACTTGTTGCGCAAGCGTTTTTACGTACCCAGCGAAGATCAGTGGATTACCCTCCGCATCTCTGCTGCTGCGTTGAAGACCATCAACAAGAAAGGTATTGAAGCTGTGCTCGCAGAAGCACGCGCTAACGGCAATGTCGCCATTTAAGTTCTAGACCATGGCTAAGAAAGGCAATCGTATCCAAGTGATTTTGGAGTGCACTGAGCACAAAGAGACGGGCATGCCCGGCACCTCTCGTTACATCACGACCAAGAACAAAAAGAACACACCTGACCGCATGGAGATTAAGAAATTTAATCCCGTTTTGAAGCGCATGACGGTGCATAAAGAAATCAAGTAATCATGGCAAAGAAAGTAGTAGCAACCCTGAAAAAAGCTGGTGGTGTTTCGTACACTAAAGCCTTCAAGTTGACCAAGTCCCCCAAGGGAGCGTACGCCTTTGAAGAGAAAATCATCATCAAGGACGACGTTAACAACTTCTTTAACAGCTAAGATTGAAACGCTCACACGTTCAAACTTCAAGCCGCTCCTTCCGAGCGGCTTTTTTTTAACTTGTAGGTATGGCATTGTTTGGATTAGGTAAAACGCGCGAATCGCTGCTGGGCAAGTTGAGCCGAGCCGTGGTGGGTCGTTCCACCGTGGATGACGAGGCCCTCGACCAACTAGAGGAGGCGCTCGTCGCTGCGGATGTAGGGGTGGATACCGCTGTGGCGGTCGTGGAGGCCCTGCAGGAGCGTGTTGCCAAGGATAAATACGTCGGGGAAGAGGAATTGAAAGCGATGATTCGCGAGACGCTCTTGGCCTCCCTCTCAGGGAAGCAATCAGGACCTCAGCCCATACACCGTCCTGGTCCCCACGTGGCGCTCATTGTGGGTGTCAATGGAGTGGGTAAGACCACGAGCATCGGCAAGCTAGCGCATTACTACAAAGCGCAGGGCCGCAAAGTCTTGTTGGGCGCCGCGGACACCTTCCGTGCGGCGGCTGTGGATCAGCTCATCATCTGGAGCAAGCGCGTGGATGTGCCCATCGTGGAAAAAGGGATGAACACAGACCCAGCCGCTGTGGCATACGCTGCGGTAGAGGAAGGGGTGAAGCAGGGTTCGGATGTGGTCCTGGTGGACACAGCGGGCCGACTGCACAACAAGGTCAACCTCATGAATGAACTTGGGAAGATCAAACGCGTGATGGAAAAAGTTCAACCCGGCACACCGCATGAGGTGCTTTTGGTGCTGGACGCTTCAACGGGCCAAAATGCAGTAAATCAAGCCGTTGAGTTTTCCAAAGTGACCGACGTGACCGGTTTGATTCTCACCAAAATGGACGGCACGGCCAAAGGGGGTGTAGCTCTCGCCATCGCGCACAAACTTCAAATCCCCGTACGCTTTGTGGGGGTCGGTGAAGGCATGGACGACTTGGTTCCCTTCGACGCCACTGCGTACGTTAACGCACTATTTGCATGAAAACCAAAGAAGAAATAACCGCGAACTGGTTGCCCCGGTATACAGGTATGGCGTTGGAAGACTTTTCGGAGTACATCCTTTTGACCAATTTCACGGACTACCTCCACCGCTTTGTGGAGATGACCGGTGGTCACATCGTGGACGCCAGTAAGTCCATGGCCTGCGCTCAAGGGGATGGCATGACCATGATCAACTTTGGCATGGGAAGCCCGAATGCGGCTACCATCAGCGATTTGCTCAGCGCGATTAAGCCCAAGGCTGTCCTCTTCTTGGGCAAATGCGGCGGTTTGAAGAAGCGCACGGAAATTGGCGACTACATCGTGCCGATTGGTGCTATTCGAGGCGAAGGGGCCAGCAATGAGTACTTCCCTCCCGAGGTGCCAGCCTTGCCAGCGTTTTCGCTTCAGCGTGCCGTTTCGCACATTATCCGAAACCGAGCGCTCGATTACTGGACCGGAACGGTGTACACCACCAACCGCCGCGTGTGGGAGCACGATGAAAAATTCAAGGCTTATTTGGAAGAGGTCCGAGCCATGGCTATTGACATGGAAACGGCAACCCTTTTTTCGGCCGGATTTAAAAACCGCATTCCCCTTGGGGCACTTTTGCTCGTATCCGATCAGCCCATGGTGCCCGAAGGGGTGAAGACGGAGGCGAGCGACCAGAAGGTCAGCAGCAACTACGTAAATACCCATATCTCGCTGGGAATTGAAGCCCTTGAGGAAATTAGAAGTGAAGGACTTTCGGTTCGTCACTTGAAGTTTTAATTGAAGACATGAGAACCCGTTCTGCGAAGAAAAATCGCATCAATGTGATCACCTTAGGGTGCTCCAAAAACGTTTACGACAGCGAAGTCCTGATGGGCCAATTGAAGGCGTCCGGAAAGGACGTCGTCCACGAAGAAGAAGGCCGCATTGTGGTCATCAACACCTGTGGCTTCATTGACAATGCGAAGGAAGAATCGGTCAACACCATCTTGGATGCCGTTCAGGCGAAGGAGAATGGGGACATTGACAAGGTGTTCGTCACGGGCTGCCTGTCCGAACGCTATAAGCCGGATCTAGAGCGCGAGATCCCCAATGTGGATCAATACTTTGGGACGCGTGACTTGCCCTTGCTGTTGAAAGCGCTAGGAGCCGACTACAAGAAGGAGCTCGTGGGCGAACGCTTGACTTCGACGCCACAGCACTACGCCTACTTGAAAATTTCCGAAGGCTGCGACCGTCCCTGTTCGTTCTGCGCCATCCCCTTGATGCGCGGAGGTCACAAGAGCACGCCGATGGAAGATTTGGTGACGGAGGCGCAAAAACTGGCCGCCAAGGGGGTGGTTGAGCTCATTCTGATCGCCCAAGACTTGACGTACTACGGCCTCGATCTCTACAAAAAGCGCCGTTTGGCGGACTTAGTGACGGCTTTAAGTGAAGTAGAGGGCATTGCGTGGATTCGCTTGCACTACATGTTCCCCACGGGATTCCCGGAGGATGTGCTGGACGTTATTCGCGAGAATCCCAAGGTCTGCGCCTACATTGACATTCCGTTGCAGCATATTTCGGACCCCATGCTGAAGAGCATGCGCCGCGGCACGACGATGGCCAAGACCAACGCCTTGTTGGATGCGATGCGGACGAAGGTGCCGGGAATGGCCATTCGGACCACCCTGATTACCGGCTATCCAGGCGAAACCGAGGAGGACTTCCAAACCATGCTGCAGTGGGTAAAGGACCAGCGCTTTGAACGCCTGGGCGTCTTTACGTACAGCCACGAGGAAAACACCCATGCCTATGCCTTGGAGGACGATGTTCCCGCCGAGGTCAAGCAGGAGCGTTTGAACGCCATCATGGAGGCGCAGTCCGAAATTTCTGCCGAACTCAACGAGGCCAAAATTGGGCAGCGCGTGACCTGCATCATTGACCGCGTGGAGGCGGATGGGACCTACGTGGGCCGAACCGAACACGACAGCCCCGACGTCGACAACGAAGTCTACATCACGGCGCCCGAGGTGCACCTGAAGAAAGGCACCTTCGTCGAGGTGGAAATCACCGGTGCGACGGAGTACGATTTGGAGGCGGTCTTGGTCTAAAATCGTTGATAACTTCTCGGGAAAAACCTAGAATGGGCCCCGAGAATCTAGGGGGCAGGCGGTATTTTTAAAGTTCGCATGTACCTCGTATTTGACACCGAAACGACTGGCTTACCGCAGCGCTGGGATGCGCCGTTGGAAGATGTCGACAATTGGCCCCGAGTGGTTCAGTTGGCGTGGCAACTGCATGACGCCCAGGGGGCTCTGGTAGAGGCCAAGGACTTCTTGATCTATCCAGAGGGTTTCAACATCCCCTACGGTGCGGAAAAGGTGCACGGCATTTCCACCCAGCTTGCCCAAGCGCAAGGGCATCCCATGTCCGAGGTTCTTGACGCTTTTGAATCCGCCTTGTCGCGCTCCACGCATATGGTCGGGCACAATTTGCGCTTTGACTTGCAAGTGATGGGGGCGGAGTACATCCGGGCTACTCGGAATCCTGCCCGCTTGAAATTGCCCGTTCTCGATACCTGTACCCAAGCTACGGCCCAAGTAACCAAGATCATCGGCGGCAAGGGCAGCGGCTTTAAGATCCCCAAGCTGGGCGAACTTCATGCGCACTTGTTTCAGCAAGAGTTTGCCGAGGCGCACAATGCGACGGCGGACGTAGAGGCGTCTGCGCGCTGTTTCTTGGAATTGGTCCGAATGGGCCACTGGGCCCCAGAAAAGCTCGGTTGGGATGGCGCTGCCCTCGCAGCATTCCAAGCGCTTCATCCCGGTCCCATCGCGCCCGTTGGCCTGAAGCATCTCAACCTCAAAGCGGAAAGCGCTCGCCTGAAGGCGGGGCCTGCAGCTGCGGGTAGCCCTGCCGGCACGCCCACGACAGCTCCAGCGCCCGTAGATATCCCGCCTGCAGCTGCCTCAACGACTTCTGCACCTGCAGTTTCTTCGCCTGAGGCGGCTCCCGCTTTGGGTGCACCGACGCCCGTTTCTGCGGCCCCGGATGTGGCGCCTCACTTTTTTCACATCCACGCCCACAGTCAGTTCAGCATCCTGCAGGCAACGGCCAAGGTGCCCATGATGGTCAAGCGGGCCGTGGCCGACGGCCAGCCCGCGGTTGCCCTGACCGACTTGGGCAACATGATGGGCGCCTTCCAGTTTGTGAAAGCCGTCAGCGATCACAACAAGGCCCGTCCGGAGGGTCAGCCCGAACTCAAAGCCATCCTGGGCTACGAGGCCTACGTCTGCCGCGACCGTCTGGACAAGAGCCAGAAAGACGATGGCTTTCAAATCCCCTTGCTCGCGAAGAACAAGACGGGCTACCACAACCTGGCTCGCTTGAGTTCTTCCGCTTTCATTGAGGGCTTCTACTACGTTCCGCGCATTGACAAGGACCTCTTAGCGGCGCACTCCGAAGGGGTGATGTGCACCACCGGCGGACTGTATGGCGAAGTGCCGCAATTGCTGCTCAACGTCGGCGAAAAGCAGGCCGAAGAGGCCTTCCTCTGGTACAAGGAGCAGTTTGGCGAGGATTTCTACGCGGAAATCAACCGCCACGGCTTGCCGGAAGAAGACGTCATCAACGAGGCATTACTGCGCTTCTGTGCACAGCACGGGGTCAAGGCCATCGCCGCGAACAACGCCTACTATTTGGACCGCGAGGAATCGGAGGCCCATGACATCTTGCTCTGCGTCAAGGAGAACGAGAAAAAAGCGACGCCCATTGGCCGAGGCCGTGGCTTCCGCTATGGATTTCCCAACGATCAGTTCTACCTCCCTACGCGGGCGGAAATGGCCCAGCGCTTTGCAGATGCACCACATCTGCTCGATGCCCTCCAAGAAATCAGTGCCAAGGTGGAGAACTACGCGCTTGCTCGAGACGTCCTCTTGCCCAAGTTTGACATCCCGGCCGAGTTTGTCCATGCAGAAGATGCAGGCGATGGCGGAAAACGGGGTGAAAACGCCTTCTTGCGCCACCTCACCTTGGAAGGCGCCCGTGCGCGCTACGGCGAAATCACGCCAGAAATCCAAGAGCGCTTGGACTTTGAATTGGCCACTATTGAACGCACGGGTTATCCGGGCTATTTCTTGATTGTTCAGGATTTTTGCCGGGCAGCCCGCGACATGGGGGTGAGTGTAGGGCCTGGTCGAGGCTCAGCGGCAGGTTCGGCCGTTGCCTACTGCATTGGCATTACCAACGTAGACCCCATTGCCTACGACCTCCTGTTTGAGAGATTCCTCAATCCCGACCGCGTCAGCCTGCCGGATATTGATATTGACTTTGACGACCGGGGTCGCGATAAGGTGATTCAGTACGTCATTGACAAGTACGGCGCAAGCCAAGTAGCGCAAATCATCACCTACGGTTCTATGGCCGCCAAATCCGCGATCAAAGACGCAGCCCGCGCCTTGGATCTGAGTTTTGACGAGGCGGACAAGATGACCAAGCAGGTCCCAGACAACCAAAGCCTCGCAAAAATTCTAGGCTTGGACGACAAGGCCCTGCGGGAATCGTTCCGAGGCGACGACTACGAAAAGGCGCAGTCCCTCCGCGATATGGCGAGCCAAAAAGACGGAACGGGTGAAGCCCTAAACCAAGCCAAGGTTTTGGAAGGTTCGCTGCGCAACACCGGCATTCACGCCTGCGGCGTCATCATCACTCCCACGGACATTCGAGACCTTATTCCCGTCGCTACCGCCAAGGACAGCGACATGTGGTGCACCCAGTTCGACAACGCCGTGGTGGAATCGGCCGGCTTGCTGAAGATGGACTTCTTGGGGCTGAAGACCCTCACCTTGATCAAGGACGCCGTCGCTCTGGTCAAGAAACGCCACGGGGTAGAACTCGACATGGAGGCCATCCCCATCGACGATGTGAAGACTTACGAACTCTTCCAGCGCGGCGAAACGGTAGGCATCTTCCAGTACGAATCGCCCGGTATGCAAAAGCACCTCAAGGACCTGAAGCCGACGGTGTTTGGGGACTTGATCGCTATGAATGCTTTATACCGTCCGGGCCCCTTGGAGTACATCCCGTCGTTCATTCGGCGCAAGCATGGCGTGGAACCCATTACCTACGACTTGGCGGACATGGAGGAATACCTGAAGGAAACGTACGGTATTACCGTCTATCAGGAGCAGGTCATGTTGCTTTCCCAGAAATTGGCAGGATTCACGAAGGGTGAGGCCGACGTTCTGCGAAAAGCCATGGGCAAAAAGCTCAAGGACGTTCTGGACAAGATGAAGCCCAAGTTTGTTGAGGGCGGCGCTGAGCGCGGTCACGATGCCACGGTGCTCGAGAAGATTTGGAAGGACTGGGAGGCCTTTGCTTCCTACGCATTCAACAAGTCGCATTCGACGTGCTACGCTTGGATTGCCTACCAAACGGCCTACCTCAAGGCGCACTATCCGGCCGAATACATGGCCGCCGTTCTGTCGAACAACATGAACGACATCAAGCAAGTCAGCTTCTTTATGGAGGAGTGCAAGCGCATGAAGATGGACGTTCTGGGCCCGGATGTCAATGAATCGGACGGTACGTTTACCGTCAACGAGAAGGGGGCCTTGCGCTTTGGTTTACTGGGCATGCGTGGGGTAGGGGGTTCCGCGGTGGAATTCCTCCTAAAAGACCGCGAGGAAAAAGGACCCTATGAATCCGTCTTTGACATGGCTCGGCGCGTGGACCTCCGCGTCGTCAACAAGGGCACGTGGGAAGCCTTGGCTCTAGGTGGAGCCTTTGACAGCTTTCCAGGTATGCACCGGGCGCTGCTCTTCCACGAAGAGGTCGAAGGCAAGAATTTCTTAGAGAAAGTGCGGCGCTACGGCCAGGGGTTCCAAGACCAGGAGAATTCGGCCCAGGTTTCCCTCTTTGGGGAAGACACGGGGGTCGCCATCCCGGAGCCTGAGTTGCCAGAAGTGCCTGTTTGGAACGCCATGGAGCTGCTCAAGCGCGAGAAAGACGTCAATGGCATTTACCTGAGTGCTCACCCCTTGGATACCTACAAGTTTGAGATTCAAACGTTTGCTAAGAACAAGCTCAGCGAGCTTGAGAACCTAGAGGCCTTCGTGCAAGGTGCAGGCAGCCGGGACTTTGCGGTGGCGGGCTTGATCTCCAATGTGAGCATTCGGACCACCCGAACCGGCAAAGAAATGGGCTCTTTTATGTTAGAAGACCACGAAGGAAGCCGGGAGTTTGTCCTATTTGGTCAGGCCTTCTTGGACTTCCGGAGCTTCTTTGTCAACGACCTGATGGTACTGATTCGGGGCCGCGTGCAAAAGCAATCCTGGGCGCGCGACGACGCCAATGCCCGCCTTTTTGCGGACATCTCCAAAATCTATTTGCTGCACGAGCTCTTTGAGCGTGAGGCTCGCAGTCTCAGCCTTTTTGCAGCCGTAGACGACGTGAAGCCGGAGCGTTGGCAGGAATTGGCCGGAATTTTGAAAGGACATCCCGGTAAGAACCGAGTTATTTTCCACGTAATGGACCCCGTCACGCGCACGCAAATCAAAATGCCGAGCCGCGATTGGACGACCCAAATTGACCGACATTTGCTAGAAGAATTAGACCAGTTGTCGCATTTTCACGCGGCCGTCAAAACAGATTCAAACGGATGAAACGCGCCTTCCTCTTCCTGATCTTCTGCATGGCACATTCTGCATGGGCTCAAAATCAGACGGTAAACGGCTTGAAGCAGGGGCCCTGGAAGGTGACGTACGAGGGCAGTACCGTGATCCGCTATGAAGGGCAATTTGACCGCGGAATCCCCGTGGGCACCTTTACCCACTACCATCCTA
Organism: Schleiferiaceae bacterium; assembly: GCA_023260615.1. Lineage (GTDB taxonomy): Bacteria > Bacteroidota > Bacteroidia > Flavobacteriales > Schleiferiaceae > TMED14. The sequence goes on along the minus strand of JALQUY010000020.1, from coordinate 1,891 downwards.
ATGGAACCAAGCGGGCGGTCATGGTCTTTCGGGGAAAAACCCAAGCCTGCTATACCCAGGAATTTGCGCTCAACGGCGTGCTGCTCGCAGAAGGGCTGTATGGAGCGCCCGGTGTAAAAGACAGTACGTGGCGCATCTATGATTTGAACGGAAAGCTACTCAATACAGAAACCTACCGCGGCGGCCAGCTCAATGGTCCCTTTGCTACGTACTACCCCAACGGAAAAGTGGTAGAGTCTGGCAGCATGCAAGACGGGGAGAAGTCGGGGCTCTGGACCCGCTTTGGCGAAAACGGGGAGAAAACCCGTAGCGCGGAATATGCCATGGGCATGCTCCAAGGGACGTGGACAGAATTTGATGAAAACGGGCGGATCTCCCTCCGTGGTACCTACGAAGGAAATATGAAGGAGGGCCGTTGGCTCGAATTTGAAAGTGGCAAACCGGCAAAGGGAACCTGGTACCGCAAAGGCCTTGTAACCAAAGAAGTGGAGTACTGATGGCACGTGTGGTGGTAGGGCTTTCCGGTGGCGTCGATTCGTCGGTGGCAGCCTACCTGCTCAAGGAAGCGGGCCACGAGGTCATTGGCCTCTTCATGCGGAACTGGACAGACGAACAGCCCACGCTGGAGGCAGAATGCCCGTGGATTGAAGATTCCAATGACGCCCTTTTGGTCGCTGAGAAACTGGGCATCCCCTTTCAGGTCCTCGATCTCAGTGCCGACTACAAGACGCGTATTGTCGATTACATGTTTGCGGAATACCAAGCGGGCCGAACCCCCAACCCCGATGTCCTCTGCAACCGAGAAATCAAGTTTGACCTCTTCCTAGCGGCAGCATTGAAGTTGGGCGCTGACTTTGTGGCTACCGGGCACTACGCACAGAAAACCACCTCCGAGGACGGCATGCACCACCTCTTAGCGGGTGCGGATGGCAACAAGGACCAGAGCTATTTCCTGTGCCAGCTGAGTCAAGCGCAGCTCGCCAAAGCCCTCTTTCCCATAGGCCACCTGCCCAAGCCCGAAGTTCGGCGCATCGCCAAAGAAGCGGGACTAGCCACCGCTGAAAAAAAGGACTCCCAAGGGCTCTGTTTCATCGGCAAAGTGCGCCTGCCCGATTTCTTGCAGCAGCAACTCGCCGTGAAGGAAGGAGACATTGTGGAAGTGGACCGCAACGCCCCTGCCTTTGCGAACGCTATTTGCGGGGAGCCTTGGGCCTTGACCCCTGCCATGGGGCCGGTCGTAGGACGCCATTCCGGTGCGCATTTTTTCACGGTGGGCCAGCGAAAAGGCTTGCTCGTGGGAGGGAAGCCGCTTCCGCTCTTTGTCATCGGCACCGATGTGGCTACCAATACCGTGTACGTGGGCCAGGGCGAGGACCATCCGGGGCTCTACCGTCCTTGCGTGTGGATGCTTGCCTCCGAGGTCCATTGGGTGCGTCCCGATCTGCACCTGACGCCTGGCGCTTCCATGCGCGTGATGGCCCGAATTCGCTACCGCCAAGCCCTGGTTCCGGCCACGCTAACCGCGAGCGAAATGGGTTTGGCTTTGGAGCCCGATACTCCCTTTAAATCCGTTGCCGCTGGCCAATTTGCGGCCTGGTACGACGGCGACGAACTCCTTGGATCTGGAATTATTCATGCGTGATATGAAATACACCGCCTTTTTTGCCCTCCTGTTCGTAGGTTTTACGTCGTGGGCACAGTCCGAGTCCAGTACCCGCTACTGGGTCTTTTTGAACGAAGCTGCCGCGGAAGGCGGAACCTGGTCCCCTCAAACAGGTACAGCCGCCCTCAGTCCTGCGGCTGTTGAGCGGCGCCTGCGCCAGAACATTCCGCTGCGCGCCACCGATTACCCGCTGTCTGCCCAAGCCGTAGAAGCGGTTCAGGCTACCGG
>JALQUY010000209.1 GCA_023260615.1 Schleiferiaceae bacterium | reverse complement strand
GGATCTACTTCAACACTTTGCTCAGCAACTTTAACTTCCTGTATTTTATCAAGTTTTTGCATTTTTTGCTCCTTTTTTATTAATTATCCTCTACCATAACTTGTGCTTGTTGTACACCAGACTTTGCAAGGCTAACTCCAGCTCTTAATTTAGCTAAATCTTCGTTTTGTTCAAGCTTATCATCAAAATTATCTTTTGCTTGTAGCAATCTTGCTCTTGCAAGCTCTTGTTGAGCCTCATCATTTTGTTTTTTACGCTCATTTTCCATTGCTCGAAGGTCAACTTCTCTAGATTTTAGTTTCAATAATGGATCAGAGTCGAATTGTGACGTAATTCTGTTCTCTTCCTTCATATAATCCTCTGTCATTTCAGCAATCAACACTGCTTTTCTTGCTTCAATCTCTTGTGTCATCTGTTGTAACATCTGTGCAGACTGTGGATTGGTTGGTGCTTGCTGTTGCAAGATCATCATTTGTTGCATTTGCTCTCTAAATTCTATTTGTACTTGTTCTTGAGCCATGATCGATATGTGTTCAAGAATGTTTTTTTGAATAGCAGCCATAATTACTGGATTATTTCTAACCATGTTCGTTGACATAAAATTTAAATGCGCTGTGATGTGTGCTCTGTGATCTTGACCGACAGGATCATGCCGTGGTCACGAAGGAACTTAAGTCCCTGACTGACAGATCCTTTACTCATACCCAGTCGGCCCTGGATCTGGTCGAAATCCACCGGCTGAGGCGACGCGTAGAGCAGCGAATAGATTTCGGCGACCGACCGCTGCACCCCCAAGACCGCGGCCATCCGCACGAAAAAGACCGCTAGCTCGGCTTCGTGTGGGCTGAGAGGCGCAAAGGACGGCCGGGTTTTCCGGCGGCCAGTGGTCTTGGCGGCGGGGGGCGTCATAGGCCTAGAAAGGGTAAGGCCCCGAGTTTCAATATTTTTTGAACCTAAGCAAGGGCTTTCCTGTCGACTAGGTTAAATACCCCATACCCCTATCAGCCAAGGGCTTGCCAAAGAGTCTGTCCCCTACCCTAATCAGCATACTTACCCTATGAAACGTCTCACCCTGGCTTTCTG
>JALQUY010000208.1 GCA_023260615.1 Schleiferiaceae bacterium | reverse complement strand
TCAAATACCAGTGTACATGTTAAACGATACAGAGAGATTGTTTCTACGTCCATGGACAGCACAGGTTGCAGGAGCTACATCTTTAACTAATGTACAGTTAAACACACGTGGTAAATGGAATCAGTACATGACTGTGAAGGATATTGATCCGAATAAAAGGTTTGAATTACCTTCACTAGAGCATTTGTTTGAGTCTACTGAACGATTCTCTTACAAAGAAACTAATCGAGCAGAGCGTATTCGAAATAATCACTTAACACCCTTAGAAGTGTTAGAAGACGGAGAAGATGACTAATGAAGAATCTATTGCTAGCCGTCTACTGTGTTTCGCTCGTTAGTTGTGCGAATGCGAGGTTTGCTTCGAATGACTCACAGTGTAAGAGAGATCCTGCAGTAGACGGAGTAGCAGTAGCTGCTTTAACTGGTCTTCCCTTTTTAGTAGTCGCCACACCGCCGATTGGCATTGGTGTCGCCGCTATCATGGGCGGGTCTTACTATGTGACTCACGAGGCGGTGTGCCCATGATCTATGACGGTTTGTTGGAACGCACAGAGGGGTTTCAGCCCCATACTTATTTCTTGGGGGATGACGGTAAGTGCTGGGGGTATATGAAAGCCGGAACTGACGTTATAGAGAGATTTAAAAAACCTCTCTCCTTCTCTAAGAGTTATCGTAAATTCGATAAGGTGAAAGTCAATGAGTGAGTATACTCCCGATTCGTGGGTTGTGCTTAAAATCGTTAATGAAGGTGAGACACTGTATAAAGTTCTTGCTGGATGGAGTGGTGGATATCTTGACGGTGACTCGTGGCGACTGAATAGCGGTATTGTTGCCGTTGAGAAGCAGGCATATCTCTATGGATTCTATGGTTCAAGCGGATCCGTGTATTGGTGTCATCAAGGCGCATATCGCTTGACAATGGCTACTTCAGGAGTGTATAATAGTCTTATAGAAAAGTTTGGTGATGCCGTTGAAATGATGCCGGAAGACACTGATTGGGATGAAGTTGAGTGGGGTGAATAATGAATAAACAAATTAAAGAACTTGCTAAACAGGCAGGTATGTGGAAAGTAATACATTTTCCTCACCTAACCGA
>JALQUY010000207.1 GCA_023260615.1 Schleiferiaceae bacterium | reverse complement strand
CCCTGAACGGAAAGACGGGGTCCACCCCGCCTTGTGTAACGCCCCGCCACAGTGGCTACGAATGAGACACCAAAGTCACCAAAGTGGCCCAAGTCACCAAAGTCACCCGACAAGGCTAGGGGTGAACCGGCGGAACTATGCGGTATAGCAAAAAGTGATGGGTAAACAACGTGGTTCCCCTGGTTTACTGGATCGGGCAGGTAATGCTGCCGACTGATAGGTACCAGAATGGGCCCGTTTGAACCACCGTCGGTCTTATATAAAAACCGGAAACACCAAAGTCACCAAAGTCGCCAGGCGGTCAACTTCGAACTCTTCGGGGAAGAGCCCACTGACAATGCGTTCACCTTCCGTCGCGCCGCGTATTTCTTTCACAACCGCGCGACCATAGGCCTCGCATGCGCGCAAGCCACAGCCATGCGCACGCACGTGGCGCCCCACACCATCCGGCGCCTCCGCGCTCCTCCTCCCCGCACGCGTACGATCCCCTCCTCCTCCTCTCCGCCCCTGCACGTGCTTCGTAAACCCCTCTCACCCTCTCCTTTTCGTCGAGGACCAGGTATGTCGTAGTCGTAGCTAGCTAGGTTTGGATCTTAGGATGATCCGCCTTCGCCCTCCCCCTTTAGTTTCGCTTCGCGGGTTTCCAATAAAGACCATCAGAAATTAAAAAAAAAGATGGGTGGATGGACACCCATACACCCCCCAACCCCCAATGTTTGCCGCCTTTGCAATGCTGTACCCTACACCCCTCCACCCTCCCATGTTTGCCACCTATGCAATGCTGTTACCCCTTACCCAGTTTGGAAATTGTTCCGGGGAGCCGCACCCGAAAGGGGCCTTCTGAGATCCGGGTCCTACTGTGGGGCGGCGTTGCATGGGAGGTACCTCATGGTCCCCGCGTCAGCACAATTAAGGGTTCTCCCTGAACGGAAAGACGGGGGCCACCCCGCCTTGTGTAACGCCCCGCCACAGTGGCTACGAATGAGACACCAAAGTCACCAAAGTGGAACAAAGTCGAAACGCCGTCTCGACTTTGCCGAGGGAGATGGGGGAGGAGTCAGAGGCCGATGGCGGGGCTGCCTGCCGAGGGCGGTCGA
>JALQUY010000206.1 GCA_023260615.1 Schleiferiaceae bacterium | reverse complement strand
ACACAGAATCCATTGCCGTGGCAAGCCAAGTTGATGGTTTATCCAACAATGGTCGTATTCGATATAATTGAATTTATAGCCAATGTCTTTGTTTGTACATTGATATTCTTAGATCTTCCCAGAGAGGTTACTGTAAGCGACCGTCTGCGAAGATACTATATACATCAAGATAAGTACGGATGGAGAATGGTTATAGTAAACTTTATTAAACCCATGTTAGACCCATTCGATCACAAAGGTCCTCATATTTAAGGAAAAGATTTTAATGTGGTTATATAATGGTGAAGTTGTAAATGAGATAGACCCTAAATATATTGCCTTCGTATATATGATCACAAACCTCACGGATGGTCGGAAATACATCGGAAAGAAGCTAACCAAGTTCAGTAGAACAAAAACGGTTAAAGGTAAGAAGAAAAAGGTTAAGATCGACAGCGATTGGCAAACATATTGGTCTTCGTCAGAAGAAGTGCAAAAAGATGTACAAGAACTCGGAGAAGATAATTTCCGCAGAGAGATACTCCATTTCTGTCTTTCTAAGGGAACGAGTACATACCTTGAAGCGAAGGAACAATTTGCACATGAGGTTTTAGAAAATCCAGATTTGTGGTATAATGGTCATATACAATGTCGGGTTCATAGGAACCATTTAAAATTTGAGAAATAATTATGTTAGAAACAATTTGTGAAACAATGGTCAGTGCATATCAACGCAACTGGATTACCAGTCGTGATGGCAACGTAAGTATTCGTCATCACGACCGAGACCACTTTTATATCACGCCAAGTGGTATTCGTAAGCAAACGATGCAACCTGAGTTGTTTAAGAAGATTGGTCTTAGTCCAAGTAAAATGTTATGGCAAGAATTACCATACACTGATATTAGTGCGAATTTGAAACCAAGTGGTGAGATTCCCTTGCACTTTGGTCTACAGAAGAACATGGGTCAACACGCTGATGATGTTCGTGTCGTGATGCATTTCCATCCTACCTATTGCGTCGCCGCTATGCATGCTGGTATTGAACTAGACAGACTAGTCAAAGATTTCCCTGAACTTGGGCGATACACAAAAGTCGCTCCCAACGTTCCAGATGTTGCTCCCAT
>JALQUY010000205.1 GCA_023260615.1 Schleiferiaceae bacterium | reverse complement strand
TAAACACTGCCGCTGGCTCAACGTTGTGGAACGTAAAGAGTAAGCCAGCAGATGGCATATTGACGCTTGCTGCTGTACCGTCTTCTGAAAACACGCTGTTGACAGTTCCCGTGCCGTTGCGTACAACAATCGTAATACAGTCACAGAACTGCGTACTGCCGACAGTAAAGGCGTACGTGGACGGCTCTGACGCTGTGGCTGTTTTTAAATACACACCACAAACATTACTTGAGGTACGCGCTGCCAACGTTGAAAACCCTGCTGACGGTGTAATAGGAGATAGCTGCGATCCGCTTTCAGAACCAACAAACACAATAATGTAGTCGCCTTCAGCATACGTCGTAGGTCGGATAACGTTTAACGAAGTGCTTTGGTTGTTGGCTGTTACGGCCGAGTCAATAAACAACACGTTACCGCCTCCACCACCACTAGCAGCGTTCACCGCCATTAAAAGCTTCTGCGCCAGCAACATTATACTAGACCCGCAACGCCAACAGTAGCGCCATATAGTACAGAGTTGGCTGCCCAAACAACAATAACATTAACTTTGGTTGTGTCTAACGTCGGCTCTTCGCTACCTACCCAAAACATAGTAGACGGCCAAGTAATGGTGTAATTGGCACCGTCCCCAATCATAAGCGTCACTGACTGACCGTTGCTAATACTAAACGTTGGCGTCGCATTACCTGTCAACGTCCACTGCTGAATAGTTCCGTTATTAGGATCAACGTTTAGGTTTGTAGTTGAGATAGAATAAACGGTCTCGGCTACGGCATTAAGCTGAAGCGCCGACGGATTGGTACCAACCTCCAGAACCGTACCACCAGAGTCTTTAGTATACAGCCTTTTGTTGGTTAAGTCAACAGCTAGTTCGCCAGCGGTTAAATCCTCAGCTGCCGGTGCACCGCTGCCATTCTTTGTGATAATGGTTGTCATAGCTTACCCTCGATTTAGTTATCTTGTACCCAAGGCAGTCCAGTGACGATGGGTGGTTCTTTCTGTTGTTCAATCTGTGCAGCTAGTTGTGATTCAATAGCCTCAACATCTACTGCACCCTGCACCCACTCTAACACATTGGCTTCAGTGAGTTGGTCGAAGGGCACAAAGCCCT
>JALQUY010000204.1 GCA_023260615.1 Schleiferiaceae bacterium | reverse complement strand
GTGTGGGGTCGCCTTACTGTGTGAAGGACTACCAGGGCGTCTCCCCGCGCTATGGCAGCTTGCAAAGCATTCGGGATTTTGTGGAATTGGCACACAGCAAAGGCATAGCGGTCATTTTGGACTGGATTGCCAACCATACGGCATGGGACCATCCCTGGGTGGTCGCGCATCCCGACTGGTACACGCAGGACGCGAATGGCACTATCCTACATCCCCCCGGCACGAATTGGCAAGATGTGGCAGACTTGAATTTTGCTTCGGATTCCCTGCGGGCGGCGATGATTTCGGCCTTGAAGTACTGGGTGCTCGAGGTGAATGTCGACGGCTTCCGCTTTGATGCCGCGGACATGGTACCGGACGATTTTTGGGCACAGGCGGTGGATAGCCTGACGGCTATACCGGACCGAAAGCTCATCCTCCTCGCTGAAGGCGCTAAAACCAGCCACTACGCCTCCGGATTCCACCTGACCTACGGATGGACCTTCTACGGCCGCCTCAAAGATGTGTTTGTCAACGGCGCCAGCGCGGGATTGCTCGCCTCTGCCCACAACCAAGAGTACGCCGGCTGGCCTGCTTGTACACAGCGCGTTCGATTTGCCACCAACCACGATGAATCGGCCTGGGACGCGACGCCCTTCACCCTCTTTGGGGGACGTTCGGCTGCCACGGCGGCCCATGTCTGCGCCACCTTTATGGGCGGCATCCCCATGGTCTACACCGGCCAAGAAGTGGGCGAAACCGGTACATCCTCCTTCTTCCAGAAAGACCCCGTTTCCTGGAACCTTCACCCCGGCATGAAGCAATCCTTCCAAGATCTGTTTGGCGTGTACGCCGCGTCCGAAGCGGCCCAAACCGGCAGCCTTAAGTCCTTCAGCCATGCCGACGTCGTTTGCTTCAAGCGCAGCGCGGGCGCTGAAAACCTCCTCGTGTTGGTGAACACCCGGGGCCAAACCGTCACCATGAACCTGGCCACCGAGCTTAAAAACAGCACCTGGACGGATGCCTTGACGGGCGCCACAACGTCTCTGGGAACTACGCTCACCTTGGCCCCCTACGAATACCTTCTTTTGAAATGAGCACGAAAACGAAATGGCTGCTGTACGCCGTAACCGGCCTGTTGCTGGTCGGCGCTGGACTTTCCGTCATTGGGGAGGCCGT
>JALQUY010000203.1 GCA_023260615.1 Schleiferiaceae bacterium | reverse complement strand
TTTTTCGCGCTTCGCGCGATTTTTTTCGCCGCTTTGCGGCGACTTTTTAAACTCTGCGACGATTATGACCATATTTTAAGGGATTTGCCGGGATTCGCACACCCCCTTGGACCGAGCATACCTGTCGGTTTGTGGGCAGAGTCGGGGGGCCCTGGCTGGAGAGGTTCTGCTGCCCCAGGCATTTGAGCTCGACGCGAAGGCGATCTCTTTGACGTGAGATTCAATGATGGTTAATGTGTAGAGCGGCCAGGTCCCTACTTGATGCGAGCCATGGAGCGATGACGTGCATTGTTGAAGATCATGTTGGCAAGCTACGGTCTATGCTACATGATTCATGGCAAGACGGTCGCAAGATACAGCCACCCAGACTTCGATATGACGCGGCATGCCCAAGGAGACGGGTGTATTGGCTGGCTGGAGGAGCTATGCGACGTTTGTGCAGTCTTGGTTACTGGCGGCACTCATGCAAATCGCATTGTTCGCCCGATTGTTCGTGAAACGAATGAAGTAAAGAAAGGGGCACGACCATCGTTCAGCACTCACCAAGAGGAGTCGAATGAGCTACTATTTGGCCCTCTTCGAGTACGAAGGGGGCGAAAGGTAACTCGGGGCCGGAGCTCTGATCTCAGGACCGAGCATACCTGTCGGTTAGTGGGTGGAGTCGGGGGGCCCTGCTCTCCAGCGGTGTCCACCGTTCACCTACCTGTTCAATAGCCAACTCGGCAGCACAGTTCCGCACCCCGTTCGTCCATGTCCCAGTCCAACATCCAACATACACCTCTGATGGTCCTTCGAGCCTAAAGAAGAGGTGTGGCTGCATTGAGGCTTGTGGCGCGAGGGCACATCGTCGAGCTGATCGTCCGTCCGTCGGTCGTGATGAATCATTATGATGTCGTGTAAAGTAGTGACTCTACATTTGGAACAGTTGTCAGAACATTTGAAAAATGGGTACAAATAGTCTAAAATGGTTTACCGTCGAACTTATGTACGGCTGGCCGAGTGGTGTAATACTCCATTCGGGATCCAAAGGTCGAGGGATCGATTCCCGTCCAGCGCAGAAAAATTTTCGCCGCTTCGCGACGACTCTTTAAAAATTTTTCGCGCTTCGCGCAATTTTTTTCGCCGCTTTGCGGCGACTTTTTAAACTCTGCGACGATTATGACCATATTTT
>JALQUY010000202.1 GCA_023260615.1 Schleiferiaceae bacterium | reverse complement strand
TATTTAAACGCCTGATTTTAGAAAACGATTACGACGCTGCCCTCTCAGTTGCCCGCCAGCAAGTCGAGAATGGCGCCCAAGTCATCGATATCAATATGGATGAAGCGATGCTGGATTCCGAAGCGGCCATGACTCGCTTCTTGAACTTGATCGCCTCTGAGCCAGACATTGCACGTGTGCCCATCATGATTGACTCCTCAAAGTGGAGTGTCATTGAAGCGGGCTTGAAATGTATTCAAGGCAAACCGATTGTTAACTCGATCTCTTTGAAAGAAGGCGAAGAGCCTTTCAGAAGGCAGGCACGCTTAATTCGTCGTTATGGCGCGGCTTCTGTAGTGATGGCTTTTGATGAAGTAGGACAGGCCGATACGTTTAAGCGTAAGACTGAAATTTGTCAGCGCTGCTATGAGATTTTGGTAAATGAAATTGGCTTCCCGGCAGAAGACATCATTTTTGACCCCAATATTTTCCCGGTCGCCACCGGTATGGAGGAGCACCGCCGCAATGCGTTGGACTTCTTTGAAGCGACGGCTTGGATCAAGGAAAACCTGCCCGGTGCCAAGGTCAGCGGGGGCGTGTCCAACGTAAGCTTCTCCTTCCGCGGCAACGATGTGGTGCGCGAAGCCATGCACGCCTGCTTTCTCTACCACGGCATCGCCCACGGTATGGACATGGGCATTGTGAACCCCGGCCAACTCATCGTCTACGATAAGATTGAACCGAGCTTGCGTGAACACGTGGAGGATGTCCTGCTGGACCGCCGTCCCGATGCGACTGAGCGCTTGCTAGCCTTGGCGGAAACCGTTCGGGGGGCTGCCTCGGTCCGCGAAAAGGACGAATCTTGGCGCGAACTTCCGGTGGCAGAGCGCATCGAATACAGCCTGGTCAATGGCTTGGACGCCTACATCGAAGCGGATGCCGAAGAAGCTCGAGTGGCGCTTGGTGCCCCCTTGAATGTGATTGAAGGGCCCTTGATGGCGGGCATGAACGTGGTCGGCGACCTGTTCGGCTCGGGCAAAATGTTCCTGCCGCAAGTGGTGAAGTCGGCCCGAGTGATGAAGAAGGCGGTCGCCTATTTGGAGCCCTACTTTGAGACGGAGGATTCGGCCCCACGAAAGCAAGGCAAAGTCCTGATGGCCACGGTGAAAGGCGATGTGCACGACATCGGCAAGAACATCGTCAGCGTGGTGCTGCAGTGCAA
>JALQUY010000201.1 GCA_023260615.1 Schleiferiaceae bacterium | reverse complement strand
GTTACTTCTCCAGTGGTTACAGTGCTAATATCAGCATAACAATTGGTGCCGCTAGAAAGGGTAATGTCAGCAGGAGCAATGAAAGTAGGAGCAGTAGTATCTTGGATAGTAATTGTCTGAGTAAATGTTTCAGAAGTATTGCCGCAATCATCGGTTACTGTCCATGTATTGGTGTACGTTCCCGCATTGGCACAGGTTGTAGAAGCCACAAATGTTCCCGCTACTTTTACAATGTTGCTTAAATTAGTATCACAATTATCAGTGGCTATTGGGAATAAATTTTGGGCATTCGCCAAAGCTTCCGTATCGCTACACTCAATAGTAGAATTCAAACTTCCTGTTACGGTTGTCCAAGTAGGCGCTGTAGTATCAATTACAGTAATGGTTTGTACAAAATTAGCACTGGTATTGCCACATCCATCGGTAAAATTCCAGGTTCTTACTCTGGAATACCCATTGGCACAATTGGAATCAGCACTAGTGACATCACTTACCAAATGCATAGTCGGAGTAGCCGAACAATTATCGGTGGCTGTTGGAACTTCAGTCAAAGCAGAAGCAATTGAAGCAGTGTTATCACATTGAATATTGTGATCTAACGCAGCTAAAGTTGTTGTTATAACAGGAGGATTAGCATCATTCACAATAGCCGTTTTAGTACAAGTTGAGGTACATCCATTTGCATCGGTTGTAGTTAGTGATAAAATGAATGATTGATTACAGGTTGACCCTGTGGTTACACTAACAGTCTGTGAAGTAGTACTCCCACTGATAGTTCCATTACCCGAAATACTCCATAAATAACTTGTACTTGAAGGTGCTGAAAAAGAAGATTCTGTTGACAGACAAATAGGTCCATCTGTGCCTGTAATTAGACAACTAGGTGAAGGTGTTGAAGTAATGATAACATCATCATACACGATACAATGAGTTCCTGTACCACTATGAGTTTCTACTGTAAGTCGTAATGTAGCAGAGCCTCCGTTGATTGTTACATAAGAGTCTAACTGCGAAGGGTTAGCGATTGTTGCACTGCCACTAATTACAGACCAAGTTGTAGATACAACAGAATAGTTAGAACTTGGCACCGCAGTTCCTTGAAGTTTATAACTTCCTCCAGCGCAAACTGAATCATCATCTCCCGCATCAGCACTTCCTAAAGTAAGATTGCTTACTACTAGTGGTTCAAAGAAATCTTTTATCGAAGCAGATGGAGCGGTAGACGTTTTTGA
>JALQUY010000200.1 GCA_023260615.1 Schleiferiaceae bacterium | reverse complement strand
AACAACGCAGTTCGTGATGCAATTCTGGAGAGTGATGTAGGCCCAAAAATCCTGTATCACCTAGCTGAAAACAACGACCTAGCCAAAAAAATCGCTGGTTTAAGCCCAAATGCAGCGCTTAGAGAGATTGGGAAACTAGAAGCAAGGTTTGAGGCAAAGCCACAGACTGCGCAGACAGCCCCTGTTGTTAAAAGTAAAGCACCAGCACCGATTCAACCGATTCGTGGTGGCGCTGGACAGCCTGATGTACCGTTATCGACCGATGGAAATTGGCATGGCACATATCAGGCATGGAAAGCGGCACGCAAAGCGGGAAAAATTCGGTAAACCTAATCTTTTTGGAGTTTCAAAATGTCAAACAATTTATTGACGATTAGCAAGATCACAAACGAAGCGTTGATGGTCTTGGAAAATGAACTGACTTTCACATCGGAAGTTGACCGCAACTATGACGATCAATTCGCAGTCGTAGGTGCAAAAATCGGTAACACCGTTAACGTCCGCAAACCTGGTCGTTTCATCGGTACTACTGGCCCTGCATTGAATGTTGAAGATTTCAACGAGACATCAGTTCCCGTTACTCTCAGCACTCAATTCCACGTTGACACACAATTCACAACACAAGACTTGGCTTTGTCCTTGGATATGTTCTCTGACCGTGTGTTGAAGCCTGCCATCGCAGCAATCGCCAACAAGATTGACCGTGACGGTATGCAAATGGCTACCCTGCAAACTGCCAACATCGTTGGTACTGCTGGCACACCCCCAACTGGTCTGATCACATATTTGACAGCGGGTGCTTATCTTGACTCTGAAGGCGCACCCCGTGATGGTCGCAGATCATGTATCGTTGAGCCTTTCACAAGCGCAACAATCGTGGACAGCTTGAAGGGTTTGTTCGTTCCTCAAGAGGCTATCGGTGAGCAATACCGTAAGGGCTTGATGGGCCGTGACTCTGCTGGTATGAACTGGAAGATGGATCAGAACGTGGTAAGCCAAACCTTTGGCTCATTCGCTGGCACAGCTACCGTTAACACCACAACTGGCTCTGGTTTCCTGACTTCTGGTTGGGCATCTTCTAGCACCATCACTTTGACTGCTACTGGTACTGTTGCATTGAATGCAGGCGATACATTCCAAATCGCTGGCGTTTTCGCTGTCAACCCCCAGAATCGTCAAGCCTATGGTTCTAACAAGCTGCGCAACTTTGTTGTGAAACAAGCCGTGACTGGT
>JALQUY010000001.1:14945-58212 GCA_023260615.1 Schleiferiaceae bacterium | reverse complement strand
ATACGCGTTACGCACCCGTGCGCCGGTCTCAAACATCCGAAGACATTCTACCCCTCGACTTGCATGTGTTAGGCCTGCCGCTAGCGTTCATCCTGAGCCAGGATCAAACTCTCCATTGTAAGATTGTTTGATCTGGCCTCTTGAAGTATCTCATTAGAATCTTCGAGTTGAAGCTCTTTCGATTTCACAATATGTTAAAGAACGGTGAAGTTTCTTCCTTCTGTCTTTCCCCCGCCGGTCCCGACGTCTCGCTTCCGAGCTGCCGTTGTTCCGTTTGGGGGGTGCAAATGTAGAAACGCTTTTCAGTTGTGCAACACCCAGTGCTAAAAAAAAATCCTAGATTCTCGTAACGTGCTGAGGAACAGCCTACGATTTCTGAAAAAAATTTTAGGGATTGCTCTTGGTGACCGGCAAAACACAGCCCGCATGTGCAAAATGACCCTCTACGGCAAATCGTGCTACATAGTTTCCCATGGTTTCTGGAGTCGTAGGGGCGGCATATCCGGGGAAGGCTTCTTCCAACATTTCGGTCTGAACGGCACCCAGACAGAGTGCGTTAAAAGACCACCCGTGTTCACCCCATTCGGCTTGAAGGCATTCGGTTAAGCCCGCAAGAGCCATTTTGCTCGAAGCATACGCAGCAAGTCCGGGGTATTTGGAGGCGCCTTGGAAGCCCCCCATGCTCGAAATGTTCACAATATGCGCATCTCCTGTGAAGAAATCCGCCAAGGCTTGGATGAACAGTGCAGGTCCAATCCAGTTGGCGGAGGCCATAGTTGCAAAGTCCTCGCGCGTGAGCATGTTAAAGGGACGATTTACGAGGGCGCCTGCATTGTTGATCAGGCCGGCTACGCGAAGATTTTGCTCCTTGAGTTTTGCGGCAAAGTCGGCGATGCTTTGGTCCGAATTTACATCCAGCGCCCACAGGCCTTCGGAGGCCGTTCGGCTCGTTGCGATCACCTCTTTACCCAACCCGCGAAGGGCTGCTACGGTCGCGGCACCAATTCCGCGTGAGGCGCCCGTAACGATGTAAACTCCGCTCATGCTACCGTTGATTTAGCACATCCGCAGCCCGCCGAACAACCAGTCTCCTTCGGAGCAGGTAGAAACAAACGCAAGGCAGCATAGAAAACGAGAGTCCAAAGAATGACGGCCATACACCAAAAGTAATCGATTCTACGAAAGCAAAAGATTAAGCGAGTGCAACGTACGCCATCCAAGCTGCCCCATAGGCCAGTAGGCCGAGGGCTATGAATTGCACGGTGGCAAACGTGTAGCTCTTCGTTTCCCGTGCGACGACCGCAAAGGTGCTCATACACTGCATGGCAAAAGCGTAGAAGAGTAAAAGCGATACCCCAACCGCCAAAGTGAAATAGGGCTGTCCCGTCTTGGGGTCTACTTGACGGGCCATCTGGGCGCGTATGGTGGCACTGTCTTCATCATCCACACTGTAGAGGGTCGCCATGGTTCCTACAAAGACTTCACGAGCGACGAATGAACTCAGCACGGCCACACTCACTTTCCAATCGAAGCCTAGGGGCTCCATGACAGGCTCGATAGCTTTGCCCAGGTGACCGATATAACTCGCTTCGATGGCGATCGGCTCATGCTCTTGGGTGAAATCAGGCGTCTTTTCGGGACCAAAGCTGGCAAAGAACCACAGCACGACGGATATCGCCAAGATGATTTTACCTGCTTCCGATACAAAGCTCTTCGTGCGGTTCCAAACGGCGGTCGCCACGTTGCGCAGTTGCGGTAGTCGGTAAGGCGGCATTTCGAGGAGGAAAGCGGGTGATTTTTGGGCCGGGGTAAAGCGATTGAGTAGCGCCGAACCGCTCAAAGCCGCGATGAAGCCCAATGCGTAAAGACCCAGAAGTACCACGCCTCGGACACTTAAGCCCAAGAACGAGACGTCTGGTATCACCAACCCGATTAACAAGGCATAGACCGGCAGTCGAGCCGAGCAGGTGATCAAGGGTGTGACCGCAATAGAGAGCCAGCGTTCGCGGCTGTTTTCCATATTTCGGGTCGATAGAATGGCGGGAATCGCGCATGCTGTGCCGGACACCATTGGCACCACGGATTTGCCGCTTAAGCCGAATGGCCGCATGAAACGATCCATAATGAAGACCACCCGCGCCATGTAACCGCTTTCTTCCAATAGGGAGATGAAGGCAAAAAGCAGGGCTATTTGCGGAATGAACATGAGGACGCCGGCGATTCCGGGAAGGACGCCGTTGGTCAGCAAATGCGTGAAGAAGCCGCCGGGCAAATGGCCTTGCATCCAGCCGGATAAGGCGGCAATTTGATCGTCAATAAAGTTCATGGGCGCTTCTGAACCGTAAAAAAGCGCTTGGAACAAGATGAAGAGGAGTCCAAAGAGAACGATAGATCCCCAAATGGGGTGCACCACCACACGGTCCATGCGTGCAGTCCAACGTCGGTCTTTGACGGGATCTGCCACAAAAAATTGGCGCAACCACTGATTGACTTGGCGGTAGCGCTGGATGGCTTCGTCCGTTCGGGCACGCTGGGGTGGCTTGCCCGACTCTTGTTCGATACCCGCAGACGACTCCACATGGTTCAATCCCCACAACCACGCGCGGTAGGGAATGGCTAGATGTTGCTCCTCTTGGACCTGAGCGAGCCAGCGCAGATGGACTCCTCCAGGCTGGAAGAAGGGTATTTGGCGTGAGGGCTCCGCTTCAAGGACCGCCGTGCGCAACGCGTCGAGGCCTTCGCCCGTTCGGGCATTGACCAGGACAACAGGACAGCCAAGCGTAGTGGATAGTTCCTCCACTTTTAGCTCCATGCCGCGGCGTTCCATTTCATCGACCATAGTCACGGCTAAGACTGCGGGCAGGCCTAGGTCCAAGACTTGGCTAAACACAAAGAGGCAGGTCTTTAAATTGGTGCCATCTGCCAAGCCAATCACTCGGTCGATTTTCTCTTCCGGCGCGGTTTGGAACAAGGCATTCATCACCACCTCCTCATCAGAGGATGAGGCGTGCAACGAATAGACACCAGGAAGGTCGATAACCTCCGCTAGTACCCCTGGGGCCCATTTGCTGAGGCCAGTTGTACGCTCCATAGTAACCCCAGGGTAGTTGCCTACCTTTTGGTTCATACCGGTCAAACGGTTGAATAAGGACGACTTTCCCGTATTGGGACGGCCGACCAGTGCAATTCGGAGCGCTTTCTTATCGGGCATCCGGCTCAGTAATAGGGATGATGGCTGCCAATTCGCGACGCATGGAAATCAAGGTTCCCTGCACGCGGAAGCACATCGGGTCTTGAAAAGGAGCCGAAAAAACCAACTCAATTTCCTCTCCAGGCATACAGCCCATTTCAAACAGCTTCACCGGAAGGGTTTCCGGCGCCTGTAAGACGATGGCTTTCTGGCCCAAGGCCAGCTCAGAGAGGAACATCAGTGGGTTGTTATTTAGAATGAATCTACCTTACAAATTTCGGGAAAAAAAAGGGCCCAACGGCCCTTCTTTTTTGGAAAGTTTTGCCTCTTAAAGCATCATGGTCACTGGGGACTCCAAGAACGCCTTGACAGAGTTCAAGAATGCAGATCCCGTCGCTCCATCCACCACGCGGTGGTCGCAGCTCAAGGTCAACTTCATGATGTTGCCAGGTACCACTTGACCATTCTTGACGACTGGAACCGCTTGGATGCCACCAACCGCCAAAATGCAGCTATCGGGTGGGTTCACAATGGCGGTAAACTGGTCAATGCCAAACATGCCCAAGTTGGAGATGGTAAAGGTGTTGCCCTCCCAATCGGCAGGCTGCAGTTTCTTGGTCTTGGCGCGCTGTGCAAAGTCCTTGACTTCCGCAGAAATTTGCGTCAAACTCTTAGCGTCCGCGTGACGAATTACGGGTACCAAAAGTCCATCTTCCACCGCAACCGCCACACCCACATGCACGTCGTAGTTGGTTCGAATGACATCGCCCAACCATGCACTGTTAACGGCAGGGTGCTTTTTCAATGCCTTGGAAACGGCTTTCACCACCAAGTCGTTGAAGGAAATTTTGTGATCGCCCGTGGCATTCAATGCCTGGCGCGCTTCGATAGCCGCATCCATATCTACCGACATGGTCAAATAGAAGTGGGGAGCTGTGAACTTGCTTTCGCTCAAACGCTTGGCAATGGTCTTGCGCATTTGAGAGATAGGAGTGTCTTGGTAGCCCGAAGAGGGGTAGCTGACCGCAGCGGCAGCAGGAGCTGCAACGGGTGCGGGGGCCGATGCTCCGCTAGCTGCAGATTCAATGTCGCGCTTGACAATACGACCGCCTTCTCCGGATCCTTGGACCCTAGAAAGGTCTACGCCCTTATCTGCCGCCATGCTCTTCGCCAAAGGAGAAGCTTTGACACGTGCGTCCGTCGCTGGAGCTGCAGGAGCCGCTACAGGAACTTCGGCTACAGGTGCTGCAGCAGGAGCCGCAGGGGCTGCGGGAGCCGCTTCAGCCGCAGGAGCAGGAGCAGCAGCAGGAGCCGCACCACCTCCAGCCAAAAGGGCTGAAATGTCTTCGCCTTTCGCACCAATCACCGCCAAGATGGTATCTACGGGAGAGGTTTGGCCTTCCTGGACGCCGATGTGCAAAAGGGTTCCTTCTTGGCCTGGAAAGGCCTCAAAGTCCATGGTGGCTTTATCGGTTTCAATTTCCGCGAGCAACGTGCCCTCGGTAATTGCATCTCCAACTTTCACGTGCCACTTGGCCACCACCCCTTCGGTCATGGTGTCGCTCAAACGCGGCATATTGATTACGATTGCCATGGATTATTCCTTGATAAATGGATAGTCTTCTTGAACGTAGATATGCTGCCAAAGTTCATGTGCCTCTGGGAAAGGAGAATCTTCACCAAATTGCACACATTCAGCTACGAGCGCTTTGACGCGCGTGTCGATCGCTTCGATATCTGCTTCGCTTGCCCACTTCTTCTTGGTCAACATCGTTTTCGCGATGAGGATGGGGTCTACTTTCTGGTATTCCGCTACCTCGTCTTTGGTGCGGTAGTGCTGCGCGTCGGACATGGAGTGGCCCTTGTAGCGGTAGGTGCGGATTTCTAAGAAGGTTGGGCCGCCGCCAGAACGTGCGCGGTCGATGGCCTCTTGCATGGCTTCGTACACCACGGCAGGATCCATCCCGTCCACAGCTTGACAGGGCATTTCATAGCCCAAACCCAGCTTCCAGATGTCCGTATGATTTGCCGTGCGCTCTACGCTCGTGCCCATGGCGTAACCGTTGTTCTCACAAACGAAGACAACGGGCAGGTTCCAGAGCATGGCCAAATTGAAGGTCTCGTGCAAAGAACCCTGACGAACCGCGCCATCGCCCATATAGGTCAAAGTAACGTTCTTATCGCCCTTGTACTTATCGGCAAAAGCCAAACCAGCACCCAAGGGAATCTGACCGCCTACGATACCATGGCCACCGTAGAAGTGGTGTTCTTTCGAGAACATGTGCATGGAGCCCCCTTTACCACGAGAGGTACCGGTCACTTTGCCCATGAGCTCTGCCATGATTTTGCGAGGATCCACGCCTAAGCCAATAGGCTGCACGTGGTTGCGGTAGGCGGTAATCATTTTATCGCCTGGCTCCATAGCTAACAAGGCGCCAGCTAAAACCGCTTCTTGTCCGTTGTAGAGGTGCAAAAAGCCCCGAATTTTTTGTTGGATGTACAAGGCCGCAGCCATGTCCTCAAACTTGCGCCAGAAGAGCATGTCTTCGTACCACTTGAGGTAAACTTCTTTGGTGAGTTTTTTCTTTGCCATGTGTCGCAATTGATGGAAACGCCGTAAGGCGGCCTCAAAAATAGTGCGTAGCGCCGGAATACCGGCCCTAGGGTAAAAAGTACACTAAGGTTCTCAATCGAGGAGTTGATTCAGGTCCACCAGGGCACTGAATCGGATGGTGTTTTCCAAGGGGGAGCGCACCGTTTGATCTGCGGGAAAAAGATACGCGAAGTCCAGTCCCAGCAGGGAATAGCGCAACCCAAAGCCCATAGTAAAGAAGCGGCGATTGCCCTTCAGCTGGTCTTCGTGCTGGTACCCACCACGCACTGCAAACTTGTCGTCGTACCAATACTCTACACCGGCATTGTACATAAACTCGCGCATCAATTCTCGGGTACCATCGGGTTTTGCCGAGGGATCCCAGCTCTGGAAGATGCCTTGCATGACCGATACATTGTCGTCCTTGCCTGCAATGATTTCGTAGCGATCCCCATCGCCGTCCACGTCCAGGAGGTCGCGGACAGGCTGCGTTGGAACGAGAAGTTTGTTCACATCAAAAAGCACTACCACGCGGTTGTAGCGGTCCAAAATCCAATTGTAGCCCACACCCAGTTTCATGTTGGTGGGAATGAAATCGGCATCGCCCGATTCCGTGTACTTCACTTTGGCGCCAATGTTCGAAATGTTCAAACCGCCGAGCCACTGGCCTTTTTGACCGTCGGGCAAATTGAGTTCTTCGCCTTGGTAGTAAAAGCTCACGTCGGTGGCTACGGTTTGGCCGGGTTTCGTTTGGAGGTTGCCCACCACTTGGCCCTGCGTCAAATCAGACAGGGCGTACCGAAGTCCAACGCCGGCAGACCAATTTTCCGAAAGCTTCAACGCATACGCCATATCCAAGGCCATCTCGTAGGGGCGGTAGGTGCCCTGTTCGTCGCCTTGTTCATTTCGGAACGTAATGTCACCCAAAGAGAAGTAGCGCAAACTCGCGCCAAATCCCGAACGCTCGCCCAAGCCCATGGCCACATTGGCAAACATAAGCTCCACATCGGGCACCAAACGGCGCAACCAAGGCGTGTAGGACAAGCCTCCTTGCATGTTTCCAGCGCCCATAAACGCCAACTTGGCAGGATTCCAGAACAGCGCGTTGGCGTCGGGAGAGGCCGCGACCCCCGCGTTTGCCAGGCCGCCCATTCGAGCGTCTGGACCAATATTCAGCATCGGCATGGCAGAGGTTACAACGTTCAAATTGTCACCAAAAGCGGTGGTCTGCGCCAAAAGGGCCGAACTGCTCAACAAGGCAGACGTCAAAAGAATAGGTCGAATGAAGCGAATCATGGGGAGCAAATATAGGCTTAGTGAAGGAGGATTACGCGCTCAGCAGCTTGAACGATTTGGCCATCTGTCTTTCGGCGAACCTGAACTCGGGCCATATACCACCCGGAAGGCAGAAGGTGCCCGCGGCCATCCGTCCCATCCCAATCCACGGACTGAAGTACGGCCGAATGTGCATTCCCTTCCCAGATATGGTGGTAAACGATTTGCCCTTCCGGAGTTACAACGGTCCAAACGGCTTCCAAACTGTCGCCCTGAGCATTGTGCTCCACATCGAGGTGGAACGGGCCCATCCCCGGGTTGGGGTAGATGCGCAGGGCGCCGAGTTTCAATTGATCGCGAAGGAACACGGTAAAGTCAACGCTGCCTTCGGCCACATTATTGTAACTGTCCCACGCTCGGACCGAAAAAGTATGTGCCCCTTCCGCCAAATTCTCAAAGGGCCACGTCGCTTGGCCGCGCTGGAATGTGCCAGCGTCTGAGGAATACCGGCTGTTCAGGGAGAATGCCTCATTCCAATTCCCATCCAGGGCCCCCATCAAGTCGTGCCCAATGCCATTGCCCACGGCATTGATGCCATTTTCGTCAAAAAGGCGCACAAGCCCCAGCGGGCTCGGCCCCGTAATGCCGCCAGATACAAAGTTGGTATCGCCCATGAAGACCTCTACGGTGGGGCCCGTCACGTCCACCGGCGCATTGGGATCAATGCCGCCAATCCACACCCGGAAATCGCTGCCCGAGGCATCCGTCGAATCCGTTTGCGCATAAAAGGAGAATTTGCCTTGCCCCACTTGGAGCGCAATGTCCAGCGGCATCACCCACTCGGCTTCAAAGCGGCCCTGCTGCGCAAAGACTTTCCCGCGGTAGGCCGCATTGGCCCATTCGTCAAAGGAGATGAAGGGGCCTTCGTTGTCGTTTTTGAGCGTGCTGCGCTGCACCTTTTTATCGTAGAGAATAACCTCCATGGGACCGTTAAAATCGCTGCGAAGCGTGCTGGTAAACCCATCCTCCACATGACCATGAATGCGAACACGCGACAGCGCTTGGAGCGTGTCGCTTTGAGCGGCAAGGGTGGCGGGAAGGAGCTCAAGGGCATTGAGGCTGTCCAGGACGACCCGATGTTCGGGAATGTTCAGGCGCAGCGCGGGATCGCCGAGCAGCGAGAAGCGCAATTTATCGGACGAGGTGGTGCCGTTTTTGGCGCTGCGCAGGATCTGTCCAAAGGTTCGGTACTGCCCTCCCTCCTTCTCGAAAATGACCCGGAAAATGGAATCGTTAAGCGTAGCTGCACCATCCACATACACCACACGCGTCGTACTGAGCAAGGCTATCGCGCCGCCCTGTGGATTTAAGAGCAAAAACTCACCAGCTGACGTACGCAAGGGGTCGTCCAATCGGCTGAACTCGCAGGTGACGGTGACAAAGAGGGGAAGCTTGGCCCCGTTCGAAAACGTCTTGGTGTCATTGAGCTGCAGGATGTTCTCGCTGGCCCAGCCCACTTCGCCACCGTGGCCCACGTAGGCCGTAACAAGATTGCCGTCGTTGATGGATTGCACGAGCTCCGTGCGCAATCGAGGGTAGCTTTGACTGGCGCTGCTCGACTGCTGTTCGTAGCTATCCGCGTACATCTTATCGATATCCAGAAAGGGGTAGACGGTATCCAAACGGTCCGCAATGATATCCGGAATACTGGTGAGTACGGCCTCCCAGCCTTTGTCTACATCGTCCGATACAAAGAGCACTTTTTTCCGCCAAGGACCGATGGATTTGGACGGGTCCGAATAGGCCAAAATTTTATCGACCACCCCTTTGGCTTCTTCTACCGTATTGACAGGGATTCGGCCAATGCCTAAATCCAAACCCTTGGCGCGCAAATTGTTGCCCTCATCCTCGTCCATAAAGCCGTAGAAATCATCGGTGCTAAAGGAGGAATACAGGGAGAAACTGCTGTAGCTCTGGTAGATTGGAACTTGATTGGTATTGGGTTCCACAACCCCTCGGTAGTCATAAGACGCGTCGCCAAAAAGGAGCAAATATTGGGGTCTGTCCGCAGCGGTATCGGCCGAATTCCAGAGGTGGCGCAGGTAGTCTTTGATGGCCGTAATGTCCTGAACACCCGACGAGAATTCGTTGTAGATCTCTTGTACATCCACCGCTTTGACGCGCAAGCCATTTTCCTCATGAAAATCCACCAATCGTTGGGCTTCCGGCAGCAAAAAAGCAGGGGCAACAATGACGTAATCTAAGGGACCCGATTGCTGCAAATTTTGGTTGGCTACTTTGCCCAGCAACGTGGGTAGGAGGGTCGAGGTTTCGAATACTGCGATGGTCTGAGGCACGGAGCCGTCCACGCGCAAGCCCCAGTGGGCCGAACCATTGGCGGTGAAGCCGATCGGCGTCAGGCGTTGCGGTTGCAGCGGGTTGCTCACATTCCACGCTTGACCATTGGCCGTTAACCCCCCTGTAACCTGAGCTAAATTCGTCTGAAGCACCGCGGTATCCGCAGGCAGGAAGTGCCAAACCTGTGGTTGTTGACGCCATTTGAAGGGGGCGTCGGCATTCACATTTACGTAGTCCAACCAAGCGGCCGCGCTCGGGTTGATGTCGCGGTTAAAGGTGAGGGTGAGATCCCCCCACGTCCCCGAAACGGCACTTTGCGTTTGGGTCATCGCCGCTTCGTCCACATAGTCCGCGCCGGAGGAGGAGGCGATGGAGCCAAAGTAGAGCTCGCCAATCGGGCCTTGGGCGCTGCTGAGTTCAAGCGTGGTACCGGAAATGGTGGAGCGGCCGACGCCCCGCGCTCGGAACAACGCCGTGCTTTGGGCATCGAGGGCATCCAATCCCAAATCCACCTGACGCGTCAAGGTGTAGTCAAAATGCTCCCCAAACCACTGACGTCCGCTACCGACCAAATTTTGGAGTTCTTCCTCGTGGTGGGCCACATGGGTAAAGCGAAATACCTCGGCCGCAGGCCCCGTTAAGACCGGGGCCGCTGAGAGCCGCGCGCCCCCTTGCGTTGTGGTCACAAAATAGACTTGCTGGTCGCTGTACGGGTGGCGCCACGCGTCAAAGCGATCCGTCACCTCATTGTACACCCAGGTATGTGGACTTTGGCCATAGAAGTAGATGCGGTCCGCGCCAGAAAATGTGCCATCACCGCCATCCTCGACTAGGACATGGAGGGGCAGCAAATCGAGTTCACGGGGGCTGCTGTTTCGTTCGGGCAAAACCCCTGCAGTTCTTCCGTAGATGCCCAGCTGGGAGGAAATAAATGGAGCTGAACCCAAACCGAGACTTTCTAAATCCGCGGCCGTTAGACTGTAAATGCCGTCCTCCTGTACGCCCACCCTAGCCCACTCTCCTTGCGCTAAAACCGAAGGGGTAGGTTGTGCAATTGCCTGATTTACAGCCATAAAAATGACTAAAATTCGTAGCACGTACCTGAAGGGTGCATTCATTTGGATGCGAATCGGTGGATTTTTTCTGTGATGTCTATACCTAAACGGGCAAAAGTCCCGTTTGTTGTTTGGGCAAATTTGCACGCTTTTTCACGAATGACCGCGGAAAATCGTATACTTGTGGCTCTTTAAATAGTACTCCAACATGGCAGTGAAACGCCTATTGACTATAGCATTCGTTGTTTTAGGGCTCTCGTCTGTGTACGGGCAGGATCCCCATTTCACGCAATTCTATGCCAACCCACTGTATCTGAATCCCGCTTTCGCTGGTGTCAAGCAGTGCCCCAAAGTCAACGTCAACTACCGCAACCAATACCCCTCTTTGGGCGTCTATCAAACGTACTCTGCGTCTTTTGATCAGTACGTGGACAAGCTCAACGGTGGTGTAGGTGTGCTCATCATGCAAGACGAAGCGGCCAACGGTGCCCTTTCCCTCACCGAGGCGTCCCTCGTGTATTCCTACCATTTGACCGTAACTCGTGACTTCTCGGTTCTCTTCGGCGCTCAGGGAACGTTTCGCCAGCGCGCCTTGGATTGGAACAGCTTGACCTTCCCTGATCAAATTGATCCCTTCTACGGTTTCGTGAAGCCTACCAACGAAATTGCTCCAGACAACACCACTAACAGCCACTTGGATCTCACCTTTGGCATGTTGGGCTTTACGGAGAACTTCTACATGGGTGTAACGGCGAGTCACGTCACCGAGCCCAACGAGGCTTTCTTGTCCAACAACAAATTGCCCATGAAGCTTTCGGCCCAAATGGGTGCGACCATTCCCATTGGACGTAAGCGTTTGTACAACTCTTTGGACAACCTTTTGATTCCTCACATGGTCTTCCAAAGTCAAGGAGGCGCAAACCAGTTGACGGGAGGCGTATCCTTCAACCGAGGTCCTTTGACCGGAGGCATGGCCTACCGCCAAGCCTTGGGAGCCATCAGCTCCAACCCGGATGCTTTGGTCTTCATTTTGGGAGTCGCTCCCAACGATGTGCCTTGGACCTTTGGCTACTCGTATGATTACACGATTTCTCCGTTGAAAAACA
The DNA here is from genome assembly GCA_023260615.1 of Schleiferiaceae bacterium. Classification (GTDB taxonomy): domain Bacteria; phylum Bacteroidota; class Bacteroidia; order Flavobacteriales; family Schleiferiaceae; genus TMED14. Next base: position 46,635 of record JALQUY010000001.1, on the reverse strand, counting down.
CCTTAGGTGGCGCACATGAAATTTCCATGTCCTACCAGTTCCCTTGCCGCACGCGTGCCACACGCTACAGCGAAATCAAGTGTCCAAAATTTTAATTGAATCCGTATGAAGCTTCAATCTCTTCTCCGTACATCACTGGGGGCCTTGGCCGCCACGATGTTGCTTGCTAGCTGTAGCAAGACTGCGTCGAATACGACGGGCATGTCGTACAACGACAAGAAAAACGGTGGTTTCCAAATCAACCTCAATTACAAGGGGCAAGAAACCGGTCCCGGTTTGGTCTTCATTGAAGGCGGTACGTTCATCATGGGCCGTTCGGAAGAAGACTTTATGCGCGATTGGAACAATACGCCTGCGCGCGTCACGGTCGCATCCTTCTACATGGATGAGAATGAAGTAACCAACGCCGACTACCGCGAATACCTGTATTGGTTGCGCCGTGTATACGATTACGGCTACTACCCCCAGATTTACCAATCTGCCTTGCCCGACACCTTGGTCTGGCGCGACAAGTTGGGGTACAACGAAACGTATGTAGAGAACTACCTCCGTCACCCAGCCTACAACTTCTATCCTGTAGTGGGCGTTTCTTGGGAGCAAGCCATGCGCTACTGCTCTTGGAGAACGGACCGTGTGAATGAGCAGATCCTCATCGACAAGGGCATTTTGAACGTAATGGCCACCCAAGCGGATGACCAAAACTTCAATACGGAAGTGTACCTCTACAAACAGGGCGAATACACCCAACAGAACAAAAAAGGCTTGAAGGACATCTCTCCTCAGCAGGTCTATGGCAAAGAAGGACGCCCCGCTCGCATCGAGGACGGCATTTTGCTTCCCAAGTACCGCCTTCCAACAGAAGCGGAGTGGGAATACGCCGCCTATGCTGAAGTGGGCAACCGCGTCTACAACCGCACCATCGACCGCAACAAATACACCTGGAACGGTTCTAGCGTGCGCAATGCAGACAAGAAAAACCGAGGCGACATGTTGGCCAACTACCGCCGTGGCGCTGGTGACAACATGGGTATCGGTGGCTACTTGAACGACCAGGCCAACATCACTATGCAGGTGCGTTTCTACCCTCCCAACGACTTTGGTTTGTACGATATGGCCGGCAACGTTGCCGAATGGGTTTTGGACGTCTACCGCCCCTTGTCTGGTACGGACATGAGCGACCACCGTCCGTTCCGTGGCAATGAGTTCACCACTTTCGACAACAACTACGATGGCATCGGAGAACTCGCTGTTTTGACCGAACCCCAATACGACACCGACAGCAGCTTGGTGCGTCTTCCTGGACAATTGCCCGTCCGCAAAGTGACCGAAGAGGAAAACCTCGGCCGCCGCAATTACCAGTACTCCGACTACCGCGATTTCCAAGACGGGGATGTGGAATCTTCCCTCTCGTACGGTAAAGGCGGCGTAGCTGAAGGCGATGCACCCATGTACGAATACGGCGAAACCACTATGATTGGCAACAACGCCCGTGTCTACAAAGGCGGTTCTTGGAAGGATATGGCCTACTGGTTGTCTCCAGGTACGCGCCGCTACTTGGAGCAGGACTTGTCAACGGATTTCATCGGATTCCGTTGCGCCATGGACCGCGTAGGATTCCAAAATGAGGACAGCAAGCGCCGCAAGAGCACCGCTGCCCCCAAACAAGAAAAATTCCGCCGCTACCAACCCTAATGGAAGCGCTCTACGCACGCTTTGACGAGCGTGTAGGAATCTGCTCAGATAGCCGTGCATTGGCGTCTGGGCAGATTTTTTTTGCGCTTAAAGGCGAGCGCTTTGACGGGCATAGTTTCGCCGTTCAAGCCTTGAAAGAAGGAGCTTCTGCCGTCGTGGTGGAAGACCTACCCGAGGGCTTGGACCCTATTGACCCTCGCGTCTTTCTCGTGCCTAGCGTCCTGCAAGCATTACAAGATCTCGCGCGACACCATAGACGCCACTGGGGGAAGCCCATCGTCGGCTTGACAGGAAGCAATGGAAAGACAACGGTGAAAGAGCTCTTTGCTGCTGTCCTTAGCCAAAAATTCAACCTGCACGCGACCAAGGGCAACTTCAACAACCATTTGGGCGTACCATTCACGCTTTTGCAACTTCGTTCGGACCATGAACTAGCCGTTGTAGAAATGGGCGCAAACCACCAGGGAGAAATTGACATCTTGAGCCGTATGGCCGAACCTACTTTGGGCTATATCACGAATTTTGGCCGCGCGCATTTGGAAGGATTCGGGGGTGTTGAGGGTGTCATCAAGGGAAAAACTGAACTCTACCGCTACCTGCATGGCGCGGGTGGCGAAATCATGGTCAATCCCGACGACCCCCTCCAAGTGCAGCACGCAGGTTCAAACGCCTTAGCCTTCCGGGCCCAGCTACGTACCTGGATGGAGGACGACGGATTCGTGCACATTAGTGACGGTACCCATTCGGTCAAAAGTCATTTGAGCGGCAGCTACCAAGGGACTAACCTGAAAGCCGCCTGGACCCTTGGGGAACACTTTGGACTAGCGCCAGAAGCTATTTGCGCCGGAATCGCCTCGTATGTACCTACCAACAACCGCGGCGAACTTCGCAGCACGGAACGCAATTTGGTCTTTCTAGACGCTTACAATGCCAACCCGAGCAGCATGGAAGCCTCGTTCCGCTATGCAACGACCAGCCATGTGGATCGCCCCCACTACTATATTGCGGGAGACTTGTTTGAACTAGGGCCCTATTCCGAGGAGGAGCACCAGCGTATGGTAGATCTCTTTGTGGAGGAAGGTGCGGAAAACGTTTGGCTCGTGGGCGAGGAATTTTCAAAAACGATTCACCCGACCACCTATCGAGCGTTCCAAACCACGGACGCAGCCCTAGCCGCCCTTCATGAAGCCCGCCTGACAAATAGCTATGTTTGGGTAAAAGGGTCCCGTGGAATGGCTTTGGAGCGCTTGCTCCCCGCCTTGTGAGCCAACGGAATTACAGGGAAACCCGCAAACCGGCCCGAACGCCCAAGAACAAAGGCAATTCCGTGTAGGTGCGCCACGTTGCGCCGGCCTCTAAGTCGCCGAAGCCATAGTCCATAACGCCCATAAGCAAGAAGCTAACGTATTCATTGATGGCCACCGTGGACCCCACTTGCAATCCCGCCGTCCAAAACTGATCTACATAGACGGGATTGGCCAGGGTGCTGTGTTCAAAGGAAATGGCCTTTCGGTACGTGACGGTCGGCCAGGCTTCCAGGGTCACCTCGTCGCTCAAGTGCGTTACCAAGCCTGCACGCAAAGGAATCGCCCAGTAGCGCGCCTTTACCTCCTGCTCATCGCCGTTTTCCAAGCGGTGCCCGTAGTTGACCCAGGTTTGGCCCACGCCCACGCCCAAATACAGCGGACGGAGGTTGAAATCCGCGGAAAAACCCGTCTCCCCCATCAAGCGGGGCAAAAATTTATCGGTCACCTCGGGCTGGACCCCGTTGAGATCTGCTCCAATGCGACGGAAAACCGTACCCGGTTGGCCGTAGACATTGAAGTTGACGACGCGCTGGCGCACATCGCTGTCGGTGTAGTAGCGAGGCTGTGACTGGGCCTGTGCACCCAAGGCCAGAGCCATCAATGCGGTGAGAATTAAGCTACGCATGCGGCAATTTTTTCATGAAAAGCCTTCAAAAGGTCGGGAATTCCTGCTGGATTCTTACCTCCCGCAGACGCATAGAAGGCTTGACCGCCTCCACCGCCTTGGATGAAGCTGCCCAGTTCACGGACCCATTGGCCGGCATTCACGTGTGCGAGGGCCTCTTGGCCAACCCCGAGGTGGAGCTGCGCCTTGCCGTCCGCTTCCATCGCCAAAGCAATCACGGACGCGGGATGTGCATCTTTCAATTGGAAGACCAAATCTTTCGCCGAGGCCGCATCAAGGGCCACTTTCGCTGCAATTACGGTGTAGGGACCCACGTGCACAGCAGATTCCAGCAGTTCGCCTTTGAGGTTGCCTGCTTGGGCACGGTTTAATTCGTCAACTTTCTTTTGGAGCTCGCTCAGTTCCGAACGCAAGTCGCGAATTACGGCCGCTGCGTCGGGATTTTTAGCTTCCGCGAGCACCTCGGCATAGGCTTGACGCTGTTCGAGCAAGTAGGTCATGGCCGCTTCCCCGGCCAAAGCCTCCACGCGGCGCACACCGGCAGCCACCGAAGACTCGTTCAATAGAATAAAGGTACCTAGCTGCTGCGTATTCTCGACGTGAGTGCCGCCACAGAGTTCGATGCTGGGACCAAATTGAATCACTCGGACCGAATCGCCATACTTCTCACCAAAAAGCGCCATGGCGCCCATGGCTTTTGCCGCCTCCACAGACATATTCTCGTGCACCTGCAAGGGCAAGGCTTCGGCAATCAACGCGCGCACCTTGGCCTCAATAGCCGTCCACTCCTCCGGGCTGATTTTTTGGAAATGGGAGAAGTCAAAGCGCAAGCCGCCTGGATGAACCAGCGAGCCGCGCTGCTCTACGTGCGTCCCCAGCACCTCGCGCAGGGCATGGTGCATCAGGTGGGTGGCGGAATGGTTTTCGGCCGATGCGCGGCGACGCTGAACGTCGATTTCCGCAAGCACCGTAGTCGTCCACGTGGATGGGGCTGCAGCTAAATGGTGCAAAATCACGCCTGTCTCCTTGGTCGTGTTCACCACAGCAATGCGCTCCTCACCGAAGGTCAGGAAGCCTTGGTCGCCTACTTGACCTCCCCCTTCTGGGTAGAAAGGGGTGCCCTCCAAGACCACCTGAACCAAGCGGCCCTTTGGCGTCTCTACTTCGCGGTGACGCAAGACCGCACAGGTTGCTCCAAATACCGTGTAGCCGATAAAGCGGTCGCTTTGTCCTTGTGCTAACTCCACCCAATCGCCTACTTTTTGCGCAGAGGCGGCACGCGAACGAGCCTTTTGCTGGGCCATCTCCTCGCCGAAGCCCGCTTCGTCCACAGACAAGCCGTTTTCGCGGCAAATCAGGGCCGTGAGGTCCAAGGGGAAGCCAAAGGTGTCGTAGAGTTCAAAGGCACGAGCGCCGGAAACAACGCCGTCTTTGGCTTCTGCCATCGCCACATCCAAGCGCTTCAGCCCCGACTCCAAGGTGCGCAAGAAGGCGCTTTCCTCCTCGGCGATGACTTGGGCGACTAGAGCGCCTTGTTGATGCAGTTCGGGGAAGGCCTCGCCCATAGCCTCTTGCATGACAGGCACCAAGTGCGTCATGAAGGGCTCGCGGAAACCGAGGTCTGAATAGCCATAGCGCACGGCGCGGCGTAAAATTCGGCGAATGACGTAGCCTGCGCCCCCTGAAGCGGGCAATTGGCCGTCGGCAATGGCAAAGGCCACCGCGCGAATATGGTCCGCAATCACGCGGAAGGCGATGTCGATGCGTTCGGTCTGGCCGTAAACATGCCCACTCAAAGCAGTAAGGGTGTCCAGATAGGGCTTGAAGACGTCCGTATCGTAGTTAGAAGATTTGCCCTCGATGGCGCGCACAAGGCGTTCAAAGCCCATGCCCGTGTCCACGTGCTGCGCAGGAAGCGGTACCAAAGAGCCGTCTGCCTTGCGTTGGAACTGCATGAAGACGAGGTTCCAAATTTCGATGACTTGAGGGTGATCCGCATTCACCAAATCGGCGCCAGGCTGTGCGGCGCGTTCCGATGCTGGGCGCAGATCAATGTGGATTTCCGAGCAAGGCCCGCAGGGGCCCGTCTCGCCCATCTCCCAAAAATTGTCCTTTTTGGAGCCGTTCAGGATGCGATCAGCCGCAACGTGCTTCAGCCACATGCCTCGCGCTTCCTCGTCGGCGGCCAAACCGTCGCCTGCGTCGCCGCCAAAGACCGTTACGTAGAGTTGCTCAGGGTTCAGCCCGTAGACCTCGGTCAAAAGCTCCCAGGCCCAGTCAATGGCTTCCTGCTTGAAGTAGTCGCCAAAGCTCCAGTTGCCCAACATCTCAAACAACGTGTGGTGGTAGGTGTCAATCCCTACCTCTTCCAAGTCGTTGTGCTTGCCGCTGACGCGCAAACATTTCTGCGTGTCCGCAATTCGGGGATGCTGCGCCGGTCGCGCACCAATAAAGACATCCTTGAACGGATTCATGCCCGCATTGGTGAACATCAAAGTGGGATCATCCTTGATTACGAGGGGCGCCGAGGGTACGATGGCATGGCCTTTGGAAGCAAAGAAGTCCAAAAAGGTGGTACGAATTTCCGAGGAAGTCATGATTGCCTACTTTTGAGGGACTCCAAAATTACGGGAAAACCCCCGGCCATGCGGAAGACGAAGTATATATATGACCCCTTGACCCTGGCGTACCACAAAGTGGAGCGCACATGGCGCCATCGTTTGCGCGATACCAGCCTCTTTTTGCTGGCCTCCGCATTGCTGGGCATTGTGTTTTTCTTCGTGCTGGAATCGGTTTTGGACTCCCCCAAGGAGAAGGCGCTCAAGCGCGAATTGAATGAAGTATTGCTCACCTACGAGCAGCTCAACGACCGAATTGACGAGCTTTCTCTCGTAATGGGCGATATGGAACAGCGCGACGACGAGGTCTACCGCGTCGTTTTTGAATCCGAACCTTTGGCGGACGAGCTTCGCCTCTCCAGCATTGGGGGCGCTGCGGAACGCTACGAGGCCATTCGAGGTTTGTCCAACGCAGCCTTGTTGGAACGCACCGCTCGCAAAGTGGATGAACTGACCAAGCGCATTGCTGTGCAATCGGAAAGCCTCGACGAACTCGCCAAGATGGCCACCAATAAAGAGGCCCTCATGAATGCTCTTCCCGCCATCCGCCCCGTGAAGGTGCGTGCAGGCGTGCGTTTCTCCTCAGGCTTTGGCTACCGTGTCCACCCCATTTTTAAAGTGCGCAAAATGCACGCGGGTGTAGACTTTACGGCCAAGAAAGGCACGCCCATTTATGCCACGGCAGACGGCACCATCATTTCCAATGACGTGTACGGAGGCCGAGGTTTTGGCAAGCATTTGACCATTTCCCACGGCTTTGGCTACCACACCCTGTACGCGCACATGGACCGCGTCGTCAAGCGTCGGGGGCAAAAAGTCAAGCGCGGTGATTTGATCGGCTACGTGGGCAACACGGGGCGATCCACGGCGCCGCACTTGCACTATGAGGTCATTCGGAACGGCAAGCGCGTGAATCCCATTAACTACTTCTTTAACGAATTGACCCCTGCCGAATACGACGCACTCGTGAAGGCAGCCGCTTCGTCTAACCAAAGCTTTGACTAAGATGCCGAACATTCCGTCCGAATGGACCAAACGCTACTACAGCATCGGAGAAGTCGCTGAGATTTTTGAGATCAACACTTCCGCCTTGCGCTTTTGGGAGAAAGAATTTCCCGAACTCAGCCCCAAAAAGAACGAGCGGGGCGTCCGCAAGTACACGCCGGAGAACATGGAGCTCATTCGGCAGATTTACCATTTGGTGAAAGAACGCGGCTTCACCCTCAAAGGCGCCCGCAAAAAGTACAAGGACAACCCCGCAGATACCGCGAACAACGAAGATGTGGTACGGCGTTTGCTAAAGATTAAGGCGGACATGGAGTCCCTCAAAAAACAACTCGATTCTTTAAAATGAAACGTTCTACCATCGTAGTTCTGGCGATTGCCGCCTTTGTCTTAGGCCTTATTATGTGGGGTGTGAGCACCAACAACCGCTTTGTTACCCTCAACGAAAACATTGAAGGCCAATGGGCCAATGTTCAGAGTGCCTACCAGCGCCGGGCCGACCTCATCCCCAATTTGGTGTCTACCGTGAAGGGCTATGCGGACTTTGAGCAGGAGACGCTTACCGCAGTGATTGAGGCCCGCGCCAACGCTACCTCCGTAAACCTCAGCGCCGCCGACTTGAGCCCCGAGAACATCGCAGCCTTCCAAAAAGCGCAGGGCGCCCTCAAGGGGTCTTTGGACCGCTTGCTCGTGACCGTGGAGCGCTATCCTGATCTCAAAGCCAACCAGAATTTCTTGGCCCTGCAAAACCAGCTCGAAGGCACGGAAAACCGCATCAATGTGGAGCGCGACCGCTTTAATACTGCGACCAAGGAATACAACAGTGCGATCAAGCGCATTCCGGCCTCCATTATTGCGGGCATGGGGGGCTTTGAAGCCCGTGGCTACTTTGAAGCGGAACAGGGCGCCGAGGCTGCCCCCGAAGTTTCGTTTGAATGAAGGAACTCCTAAGCGCCGAGCAGCAAACAGCGCTGCAAGCGGCCATTTCTTCGGCTGAAAAAGCCTGTTCGGGCGAAATCCGCGTGCACATTGCAAGTACCTGCACCCGCGATGCGCTCGTGGAAGCGCGGTACTGGTTCCAGAAATTGGGCATGCACAAAACCGCATTGCGCAACGGCATCTTGTTTTACCTCGCCGTGGACAGCCACCAGTACGCCATTTTGGGCGACCAAGGCATTCACGAGAAAGTGGGACAAGCCTACTGGGAAGGGGTACGAGATGCGATGAAACCACAGCTCCAAGCGGGAGACTGGGTGGCGGCACTGTGTTCGGGCATTGCACAGGCTGGCGAAGCTTTGGCCACGCATTTTCCGCATGCGGGCGACGCGGACGTCAATGAACTTTCGGACGAAATCAGCACCTCCGCCTGATGCGTCAAACCCTTCTTTTCCTGTTTTGGGCGCTGAGCCTTGTGCTTCACGCACAGCCCTACCCCAAACCCGAGGTTCGCGAAGGGCTCGTGACCTTCCAAGGCATAGAAGCGTCCACCCTCTTCAACGCGGGCGAGGAAGCGCAGCTGGAGGCCGTTCTTCAGGCCATCAACGACTCCACCTCCACGCAAATTGCCGTGCTCTTTGTGGAATCTTGTGCCGATGACATCAACTTCGCGGCGGCCAAGACCTTGACCGAATGGGGCATTGGCCAGGCAGGGGAAGACAACGGGGTTTTGGTTTTGATCGCATTGGGAGATCGCAAAATGGCCATTTCAACCGGCTATGGCGTAGAAGCTACCCTCACAGACTTTCAATGCAGTCGACTGATCCAAGAGGTATTAGTGCCGGCTTTCCGCGAGGGGGCCTACGAAGCGGGCTTATCGGAAATGGCCACCCAAATGGCCCAACTGCTCTCCGGGCAATTTGATGCGGTAGCACGTACCGACGACGACGCCCGGAAAAAACGGTCCATTTTGTTCATCTTGCTCGTAGCTCTGATCGTCATGATGCTGGTTAAACGCAACGGCGGAACCGGCATGGGCGGCGGTTTTGGAGGCGGCCGCGGCTACTGGGTGGGTCCTATGGGCGGTGGCTACTACCGCGGCGGATTCGGAGGCGGATTCGGCGGTGGCGGTGGCTTCGGAGGCGGCGGTTTTGGCGGCTTCGGAGGCGGCATGGGCGGCGGCGGCGGCGCCAGCGGCAGTTGGTAGGTTCTTTCCCGCCTTTTTCCGACCTTTGCCCTAAATACTTGATATTATGAAAAAGTGGGCCTCTTTGCTCGTGGTTGCCGTGTCTTTGGCTGCCTGTTCCGCTCCAAAAGCAACGATTTCGCAGAAGTCTGCTACCCAGTATAGCGCGGTAGTTACCAAAGCCGCTAACCAGTACATGGAAGTGGTTGACGTTCAATTGACGGATGGCGCCCAGTGGGCCTCAGGTTCGTTCCGCTTGACCGACGAATCTGGCAAGCGCAATGTTTTGAACACTAAGGGCTATGCTTCCTTTGGTATTCAGATTGTCACGCCCTCATTGGCCTTTGCACCCAATCAAGCGTTGATTTCCTACCGTTTGGAAGAAGAAGGTGCCGTGAAATCCATGCTTTTGAGCCTTCAAGCCCTTCCTGCTCCCGTAGAGGCCAACGCGCGTCCTACCCTGGCAGAATAATCGAGTACAGACATGGTGTACATTCAACGCAGGGAGACGTTTAGCGCCTCCCACCGCTTGTACAATGCCGCTTGGTCGGAGGACCAAAATGAGGCGGTCTTTGGAAAATGTTCCAACCGCTACGGCCATGGCCACAACTTTCAGCTCATTGTTACGGTTAAGGGAACGGTAAACCCGGATACCGGCTTTGTCATGAATTTGGTGGACCTGAAAGAAATTATGCAGCGCGAGGTGATTGAACACGTAGATCACCGAAACCTCAACGAGGACGTCCCCTTTCTGAAGGGTATTATGCCCTCCACGGAGAATTTGGCCATCGCTTTTTGGGAGCGTTTGGCGCCCGCTATTGCCGCTAAAGGAGCCATCCTGCATGGCATTCGCATCATCGAGACAGAAAACAACTTTGTCGAATACTTCGGAGCATGAACGCATACATCTTCCCGGGCCAAGGTGCCCAGAGCCCCGGCATGGGCCAAGACCTCTACGAGGCTCACAAAGACCTTTTTGACCAGGCCAACGCCATTTTAGGCTTTGACTTGGCGTCCATCATGTTCGAAGGGACTATGGAGGATCTGACGCAGACGAAGGTCACCCAACCCGCCATCTTTTTGCATTCCGTCGCCAAGGCCTTCAGTCTGGGCGAGGCCTTCCAACCCGACATGGTTGCGGGTCACTCTCTGGGCGAATTTTCTGCCTTGGTCGCCGCAGGTGCCCTGTCCTTTGAGGATGGCATGCGCCTCGTGTCCCAGCGCGCTCTGGGCATGCAAGCCGCCTGTGAAGCAGAGCCCTCCACCATGGCCGCCATCCTCGGCTTAGACGATGCAGTGGTCGAAAAGATTTGTGCGGACACGCCTGGATTGGTCGTCCCCGCCAACTACAACACCCCCGGCCAATTGGTCATTTCAGGCGCGACGGCCGCGGTAGAAGCCGCCTGTGAGGCTTGCAAGGAAGCGGGAGCGAAACGCGCCCTCCTCCTTCCCGTGGGCGGTGCCTTCCACAGCCCCTTGATGGCGCCCGCCGGCGAGCAGTTGGCTGCGGCCCTCGACGCGGTCACCTTCCAAACCCCACGATGTCCCGTCTACCAAAATGTAGTCGCAGCACCTGTGACGGACCCCGAGGAAATTCGGGCCAATCTCAAAGCGCAGTTGACCGGATCCGTCAAATGGACGCAAACGGTGCAAGCTATGGTCGCGGCAGGCGCTACGCATTTCTACGAAGTCGGTCCTGGCCGCGCCCTCCAAGGCATGGTCAAGAAAATTGCTCCCGAAGCCGAAGCCGTTTCCGCATGAGTATGACCTTTGGGTGGCAGAGTCCATCAAACATTGCGCTCGTCAAGTACTGGGGCAAGCGCGACCCTCAACTGCCCTCCAATCCGTCCATCAGCTTTACGCTCGACGCCTGCCATACCCAGACCCGCGCCACCTTTGAGGCAGGCAGCGGCGTCCACGTGCTGCTCAACGGCGTAGATACCCCCAGCTTTGTCCCCAAGATTGAGCAGTTCATAGGCCGCATCCAGCACCGCCATCCCTGGTTAGCGGAGTACCGCTTGACCGTGGACACCTTTAACAGCTTTCCGCACTCGAGCGGTATTGCCTCCTCCGCCTCCGGCCTCAGCGCATTGGCCTTGTGTGTGGTAGATGCCGCCCAAGCTCTGGGCCATGCCCTCCCTGAGGCCGATGTGCGCCGCGAGGCGTCAATTTTGGCTCGGCTAGGTTCTGGAAGTGCCAGCCGATCCCTCTATGGCGGTTTGGTGGTATGGGGCGAGACCCCTTCCGTTCCGGGCAGCCACGACGAATACGCGATTTCCTACCCCCATGCGGTGCATCCTGTCTTCCAGGACTTCCGCGACATAGTGGTGTTGGTGGACGTCGGTCAAAAGGCGGTCAGCAGCACAGCCGGCCACGCCTTGATGGACGGACATCCCTTTGCGCAACAGCGTTTTGCGCAGGCGCATGCCCACATGAAAGCCTTGGAGTCCATTTTGGCTACCGGCGATTTGCCTGCCTTCTTGGATTTGGTCGAAAATGAAGCCCTCACCCTGCATGGGCTGATGATGAGCTCCAATCCGAGCTACATTTTGATGCGCCCCAATACCTTAGCCATCCTGGAGGCGATCCGTCGCTTCCGCCTGGAAACAGGGACTCCGATTGGCTTCACCTTGGATGCGGGCGCCAATGTGCATGTGCTTTTCCCTGCTTCGGCCGAACAAAGCGCCATGCCTTTTGTTACGGATGTACTGGCACCTTTTGCTAAAAACGGTCAATTTGTGACAGACCGAGTTGGCTCAGGACCAGTACCTTTGTAACACCAAACTACCCATGCGCCCATCCTACTTCGCTAAAATTTTGCTCTTCGGAGAATACGGCATCATCAAAGATGCCATGGGCCTCTCTATTCCCTACCGGAACTATTCAGGCGCTTTGCATTTGCCCGAAGAGGAATTGACGGAAGCGCAGCGCCTCTCCAACCAGGCCCTTCAGCCCTACGCGGAGTATCTGCACACACTCTCGTTGGCAGGCGAACTCAAGGCGGACTTGAATGTGGCCCAGCTCAACCGCGACATTGCCAATGGCCTTTACTTTGAGTCCAGCATTCCTCAAGGCTATGGCGTGGGTTCCTCCGGGGCCTTGGTGGCTGCCCTTTATGCGCAGTATGCGAAGGCGCCTTTGAATTTGGATGCGCCCTTGGATCCCAAAGCTATTGCGGCTTTGAAGGAGGCTCTCGGCCAAATGGAATCCTATTTCCATGGCAAGAGTTCGGGCATTGACCCCACTATTTGCTACTTGCAGCTGCCCTTGTTGATTCGGTCCAAAGACGATTTGGGCACCGTGGATATGCCGGCCGTAGCCACCGAAGGCAAGGGAGCTATCTTTTTGCTGAATTCGGGCAATCCAGGCGAAACACAGCCCATGGTGAACATCTTTATGGAGAAGCTCAAAGAAGAAGGCTTCCGTAAGATGATGAGTGGGCAGTTCAAGAAGTACAACGACGCTTGCGTTCAGGCCTTCCTCAAGAGCGATTGGGATCCTTTGTTCACCAATTTGAAGAGTTTGAGCCGCGTGGCCTTGGAGCACTTCAGCCCCATGATTCCCAGCGCCTTCCACAGCTTGTGGCAAAAAGGCATCGACAGCAATGCCTACTACCTGAAGCTATGCGGTTCAGGCGGCGGCGGCTACATCTTGGGCTTTACCAAAGATTTGGACGAAGCCAAGGCAGCCCTGGCGCCGCATAAGCTGGACGTCGTACTCCGATTCTAACGCCGTGGGCAGACGTCAAAAGCTGCTGCACCGGGCCCTTGCCTTTCTGTCTCTGGTTCGATGGACACACTTGGCCTTTCTGGCCTTTGCCCAAATTGTAGCCTACTATTTTCTCTTCCGATTGGAAGACGGCTGGATGCCCGATTTTCAACTGCTTGCGGTATTGCTCGCCACGGGAGGCATCGTGGGCGGTGGCACCCTCATAAATAGCTTTTACGACCTCGAACGCGATTTAGTTCAGCGCCCTTGGCGCACCCTGTTTGAGCGCCCCGTGGCCAAGAAGTACGGCTTGCGCATTGCGGCCTGGCTCTATGGCATTGGACTGGTTACTGCATGGATCGGCTTGCCCTTTCCAGCCGACGCTGGCTTTGGGCTCTATGCCTTGCTGGTGTGGTTGTACTCACATAAGCAATGGGGCCAGCACCGCTTGGGCCCATTGATGGCCACCTTGCTGGCGTACACCCCTCTTTTGCTTTTGGCCTTCACCTATGCGCCTGATTCCGCGCCTGGATTTTGGCAATCCTTGCCCCTTGCGCTTGTCATGATTGCCATTGAATGGCGGCGACAATGGGAGCGGAAGTACATGCTGACGCTGCCCTTAGAGGGACGCAAAGCGCTCCAAACGCGCCAATGGATCTACAAAGTGCTCTTGGTCTTGGGAATTTTGACGATTCCCTTTATTTGAGACGCTTTTAGCGAATCAGCGTGAAGGTGCCGTGCTCTTCCGCGATGTTGCCGAAAGGCAAATAAATCAGCAGCTTGTAGGAATAAACCCCCTCCGGCACGGGTTGACCGCCATAGGTGCCGTCCCACGATTCGGCCAAATCCGACGTGGAGAACACCTTGAGTCCCCAGCGGTTGAAGATGTCCCATTGCAGGCCTTCAATGCCGAGCGCCTCCACTTTGATCCGGTCGTTGACGATATCCCCGTTGGGCGTAAAGGCCGTTGGAATGTAGACGTAGTAGTCCATTCGGAGTTCGATGTCTACTGTCACCGAATCGGAACATCCCAAACTGTCCGCCACCGCCAAGGAAACCCGATAGGTGCCCGGCTTGCTGTAGGAGTGCTGCGGATCGACGTCCGCCGATACATCTCCATCACCAAAGTACCACGCCACGTAGTTGGTGTCACTTGACTGGTTGGTGAATTGCACATTCAGGGGATTGCTCGGATTGGGATAGTACGTAAAGGCTGCGCCGGGCAAGGGGGCTACCCCAACCCAAACGCTGTCCCACGTCGTGAACCCACATTGGTCCACCACTTTGTACGGGTACCAACGACTCGCGCTAGGTGTCACGGTCCAGAGAGAATCTACAGGGCCGGACAGCCAGGTGTAGGTAAGTGGTTCCGTGCCGTAGCGGGCACGCGCTTGGATTTCCACCGACTCGCCTGGGCAAATCCACGTGGTGTCTGAATACGTTTCGACCGAATCGTACGGGAGCACGTAAATGGTGATGCTATCCATCGCCGCCGCTGTCATGCATTCGTCGATGCCGTAGAAGTGGTAGGTGGTGGTTGTGAGTGGATTGACGGTCAATTGAACACCTCCTGCGGTATCCGTTTCCCACCAGCCGGTGGTGTTGCCCTCGCCTGTGGTAAAGGTGCCCAAGAGCGTCGATTGCTGGCCCGGACATGACAAAGTATCGTTGCCCGCTCCCACCGTCGCATCCACGGTTACTGACACCTTGTCCCGAATAACAAAAGTCTTGTACTGTGCAGGGTAGACCGCACAGTTGGTGGTCACCGGTTGCATGACAATGCTGATGGTTTCGTTGGGTTCCGCCACGCCATCGTCGTAGGCCCAAATTTGGATCGAATCGCGCGTTTGGCCCGGTAAGAGTGTTATGGAAGACGGCAGCGGCGCGTAGTCCGTGCCAGAAACGGCCGTACCGCCGTAGACAAAGTCCACCACCATGGTATCAAAGACCGCACCCTGTCGGTCCAAATACAACCACGAAGGCTGGCAGCCCTCAATCATCGTGCTGTCGTTGAAGGTATTGCCTTGGTTCCACGCCTGGCTCAAGCTGATGGTTGGCAACTCAAAGCTTCGGGCGCCAATAAAGACCGCCGAATTCAACGCGCCATCGCTCACATCGCAGATAAACATCTTAATGGTGTAGAGCGAACCGCAGGACACCGAAGCCTTCGCCGTAAAGACATCCGTGTAGCCCTCCATATTGATAATGGACGTACCCCCACTGTTGGCATTGTAGAAGACCGAGTTCGTGACATAGTTGGGGTTGGCACTGGAGCAGTTACTCGCCGGCCAGCTGCCCGATGGATAGCCTTGGTTGATGGTGTTCACTGCCACTGGCGTCGTCGTTCCGGGAATTACCGCCAAGTTAACGGTGTCAATATTGGGGGTACCGTTGGCATTCCACAAAGGCTGTCCATTGATGCCTTGGCCAATGAGGAAGAAGCCAAATACGTCATTGAAGGAAGAGCACGTGTAGGAGGTGTATTCTTTAGAGGCGAAGATGTAGTCAAACTTGACCGAATCCCCCGGGGCCACAAAGCTGAATTGTATGCTCGCACGGTCGTACTGGTTAGAGCTGCTGCTACCGATCGCATTAAGTACGGTGGTGAGGTTGGCGGAGGGCGTTTGGGTCGGATAGCTGGTGTACGTTCCAAACTGCCCCGGCACTACATCAATGGCATCGGTACTCACCATGACAATGCCACTGTCCAAGCCAAAGTTGGGGTTGTTGATGTTGAACTTGCCAATTTGGGTTGAGGAAGGCTGGCTGATAGGGGTACCCAGAGGGCCTATAGGACTAAAGACGGTCATGTTGGGCCCCACCATCACATTCTGAACCAGCCACATAGGTTGGTTGCGTGGACTGGTGTTGTTGACCGTGATGTTTTGGGCCAAAAGCTCCACTGGCCCCACACTCAAAAGAAGGAGGCTTGCTGCGGCAAAAAGTCGGGTTAAAATTCGGCGCATAAGAGACCCTTAAGGTACTGCAAACCTTGGGATGGTCAGTATCTTGGGGCTATGGAAAACTACATTGCTGAAAATCGTCAACGCTTTCTGGATGAACTCTTTGCTTTGCTCAGATTGCCTAGTGTGAGTGCAGATCCTGCGTATAAATCGGATGTTTTGGCTACGGCAGAGGCCACGGCGCAGTTCTTGCGCGAAGCGGGAGCCTCTGCGGTAGAAGTGTGCGAGACCCCTGGCTACCCCGTGGTATACGGCGAATACCTGGTTTCGCCCGAACGCCCTACTGTATTGGTGTACGGCCACTACGACGTTCAGCCTGCGGATCCCGTGGAACTGTGGAGCAGCCCGCCCTTTGAGCCCGAAATTCGGGTCACGGACATTCATCCCGGCGGCGCCATTTTTGCCCGCGGAGCCTGCGACGACAAAGGCCAGTTTTTTATGCATGTCAAGGCCTTTGAGGCCATGGTCGCCACCGGCAATGTGCCCTGCAACATCAAATTCATGATTGAAGGCGAGGAAGAAGTGGGTTCCGCCAACCTCGCCTGGTATGTGAAGCGCAACCAGGAGCGTTTAGCCTGTGACGTGATTTTGATTTCAGACACCGGCATGGTCGCCCCCGGGGTTCCCTCCCTAACAACGGGCCTACGCGGCTTGAGCTATGTGGAAGTCGAGGTGACGGGTCCCAACCGCGATTTGCATTCGGGCCTGTATGGTGGCGCTGTGGCCAACCCCATCAACGCCCTGACCGAAATGATTGCCCGCTTGCATGACGACCGCAAGCGCATTACCATTCCTGGATTTTACGACAAAGTGGAAACGCTGAGCGAGGCGGAACGCGCCGAACTGGCCCAAGCTCCCTTCTCGCTGGACGCCTACAAAAAGGCCCTTGACCTCGTAGATGTGGCGGGTGAAGCCGGCTACAGCACGATGGAGCGCAACAGCATTCGTCCCACCCTAGATGTCAACGGCATCTGGGGCGGCTACACGGGTGCCGGCGCCAAAACCGTCATCGCCTCTAAGGCCTACGCGAAAATTTCCATGCGCCTGGTGCCCCACCAAGATCCAGACGAAATCACCCAGCTCTTCAGCGATTACTTTGTTTCCATCGCGCCCGCCGGTGTAACCGTCAAAGTCACTCCCCACCACGGAGGTCAACCCTACGTTTGCCCCACGGACCATCCCGGTTACCAAGCGGCGGTTCAGGCTTTGAGCGATTCCTTTGGTCAAAAAGCCGTGCCCGTTCGAAGTGGCGGCTCCATACCTATCGTCGCGCTGTTTGAGCAAGAGTTGGGTGTCAAGAGCATCCTCATGGGCTTTGGTTTGGACAGCGATGCCATTCACTCCCCGAACGAGCACTACGGCGTCGCCAACTACTTCAAAGGCATCGAAACGATTCCTTTGTTTTACCGGTATTTCGCGAAGGGCTTGAGGGCTTGAGGGCTTGGCAAATAAACGGAAAGTCCCGGCGCGCGGCGAAGGTGCACCAAACGGTTTAAGGGTAAAAGAGATTAAACGTTTAAGCGAAAGGCTTCAGCGCGAAGCGCGAGCTCTCTAGCCTCAGTGCGTAGTACGTGCTTTCTAGCTCTCCAGCTTCCTAGCCACAGCACGAAGCGCGAGCTCTCTAGCTCCCAAGCTCCCTAGCCAAAATACACCTTGTGCACCCGGTAGGCCAGGGCGGTGATGTCACGTAACTCCAGAAGGAGTTTGGTTTGCAGATGTGTCTGACGCGTCGTCAATTCGCCTTGGCGGTAGCGTTGAACGTCCAATTCCAATGCGCGGTTGATGTCCAGGACAATTTGGCGTTTGGCATTGAGAAGGTCCGCATGCGGTACCGCTTTGCCCGATTCGAGGGCCGCTACAATGCGGTTCATGTAGGGCGTAAAGAGGTTCAGAATGTCACCGTAGGCCAATAGGAATCCCCCGTGTGGCTCCTTGTGGAAATTGGCCAAGTGGTTGTACTGCTCTTCGACCATGATTCTCGCCGATTGGCTGAGGTCGCAGATGTAATCGTAGGCCATCAGGTGCACGGAGGCTTGGCCGCCTTCGTCGAGCTTTAACTCTTTGAGCACGCGCGTCATTTTCAACTCCAGGCTGCGCTGGCGTTTGACGACTGCTTCGATTTCTTTGTTCAACCGAATACTGCTGCGCTTCTGCTTGGCCACCAGGGCCTCGCCCGCCATGGCAACGATGTTGGCAGAGCGGCGAATGTCGGCGGCCATGAGGTTTCGGCTCAAACCAACGGGGTCGCTCGTTCGGACCAAATTGTCCACTTCGTCGTCCACCAAATTTTCGGACTCCATCTTCTTGGCAAATCCCATATTGGAACGAACAATCATTCCTATGGCGAATACGGTTAAAATGAGTGCCGCAATGAACTCGCCGTAGAAGAGGAAGGCAGCGAACAAGGCAGAGGCAATGAAGGCTACGGCAGCCGTCAATAGCCAACCGCCAATGACGTTCACCACACCTGCCACCCGGTAGACGGCACTTTCACGTCCCCAGGCACGATCCGCCAAAGAAGAACCCATTCCCACCATGAATACGACGTAGGTGGTGCTCAAGGGCAAACCAAGGCTCGTCGCATAGGCGATCAAGGAACTCGCGACCATAAGATCGACTGCCGCACGCAGCAAGTCAAAGGCTGGGGCGTCTTTTTCTTGGGAACTAGGAAGGGTTTGGAAACGCTCATCCGTCCACGTTTGAAATTTGGCCGAGCTCAAAGCCGCCATGGTCTGATTAAACCCACCGGCGGCAGAAACGAGCATGCGCGACAAGGTGTTGGGTTTGAATTTTTCGGAGCCTTCTCCTTGGCGGGATAGGCCAATTTGGGTCGCAGAAACTTTGCGGGCCTTTGCGCTGGTCCAAAGGGTGAAAATCATGATGAGACCTGCCAGTATGAGGATGTAGGTCGGGGTAGACACCTCCTTGGCCATACTGTCCATAATGAGCTCATGCGCATCGATGCCCGCATCCGCAAACATGCCGTAGGCCTGGTAGGCTGCAACGGCTACACCGATGAAGTTGACCAAATCGTTTCCGGCAAAAGCCATTGCGAGGGAGAACGTGCCCAGCAAAACGATGAAGCGAAGCGGGTTGATTTTAGGCACGGCAATCAAGAACTGTCCGATCGCTGTGAAGATCAAGAAGAGGATGCCGAGGATCGTATTTTGATGCTCTAACAGCCACGAAACTGTGTCTTTGGTCAAAAAGGAGGAACCCTTCAGGCCTTTAAAAATCAAAAAGTTGATGATCAGCGTTGCGGCAATACCGCTGAAGATGCCCCCGAGTTTGGACAGCGTTTGGTCCAATCGGTACGTGAACGCTAAACGCGCCAACCATTGAATGAGTAGACCGGCTGCAAAGGCAATTCCCACCGAGGAGAAAATACCCTGGACGATGTCTACGGTGGTGTTGACGTTGATGTAATCGGAAAACGCAAAGGGGTCTAAGCCCCCTTCAAGCGCAGTCAAGAAACCAATCGAGGCACCCGCTCCAAACAAGGTAAAGACCAAGGAAACCGTCGTGGAGGTCGGCAAGCCTAAGCTGTTGTAGATGTCCAACAAAATGACATTCGTGAGCATGACCGCCACGAAGATGAACATCAGAGCATGGAAGCTGAAGTAGCCTGGATTAAAGACGGACTTACGAGCCACTTCCATCATACCGCTCGAGAATGTGGTGCCTAACAACACCCCTAGGCTCGCAACGATGAGGATGGTTCGCATTTTGGCCACTTTGGAGCCAATGGACGAATTCAAAAAATTCACCGCGTCGTTTGATACGCCTACAATAAGACCTAACGCGCTGAGCGAAAACAATAAGACTACCAGGAGTAAGTACGAATCCATGAGCGCAAAAGTACCGCTTCTCCACCCCGGAGGGTTAATTCCATGTTATTTTTCCATCCCCGCTGAAAGGCCTAATCTTGCCCTGTGAACCAACTCGCCAAATCCTCGAGCGCCTACCTCCAGCAACACGCGCACAATCCCGTCAATTGGTGGCCTTGGGGCGCAGAAGCCTTGGAATCCGCTGCGGCACAAGGTCAGTGGCTGCTGGTGAGCATAGGGTATTCGACCTGCCATTGGTGCCATGTTATGGAGCGCGAGATTTTTGAAGACGCCGAATGTGCCGCCTTCATGAATCAGCACTTCAAGAACATCAAAGTCGACCGCGAAGAGCGCCCCGATGTAGACCACGCCTACATGCAAGCGGCGTTGGCCTTAAACGGGCAAGGAGGATGGCCGCTAAACGTGGTCTGCCTGCCCGATGGACGACCGGTTTGGGCCAGTACCTACCTGCCCAAATCTCGTTGGCTGGGCGCCCTTGAGCGCCTCGTGGAGGTGCAGCAAAACCAACAAGAGGTAGCGGCGCCCTATGCGCAACGCTTGGCCGATGCCTTGGAGGCTGCGGCACGCATTCCCGCTCCACAGAAGGAGGAACTGCCTGTCCTGACAGAGGACATGGTGGCCGCTGAACGCGCTCGTTGGGACCTCGACCACGGAGGCTTCAAGGGGGCACCAAAGTTTCCCCTTCCCAGTCATTGGGTGCATCTTATGACGCTGGAGGGGACCGGAACTGCAAAGCGCGCCATCCAGCAGCAGGCCGAAAAAACGGTGGAAGCGATTTTCCATTCGGGGAGCTACGATGGAGTCCGGGGCGGACTGTTCCGCTACAGTACGGATGCCGTTTGGAGGGTGCCCCACTTTGAAAAAATGGCCTATGACAATGGCCTTTGGTTGCGGTTGAGTGCGCACCTGCATGCTCAGTCCCCTTCTGAAGTGACGGCCCAAGCCTTTGAACGCACCGCCGAATGGCTCCAGCGCGAAATGCTTCTAGAAAATGGCTTGTTTGCGGCCGCGATGGATGCAGACACCGACGGAGTGGAAGGCGGATCGTTTACCTGGACGGATTCTGCGCTTGAGGACGCACTGGGTGCCGAATCTGCTTCCCACTTTCAGCAGCTCCTAGAAGCCCAAGGCGCTTCCTGGGAAGGCCGATGGATCCTACATTGGCATCCAGCTCTGGGTCGTCCCACTTCAGATTGGACGGCCTATCTAAAGGCCCTCAAGTCCGTCGCATTAGAGCGCCCCCTCCCCTTCCGCGACCCCAAGTGCATTCAGGCCTGGAACGCCTGGATTTGCAGCGGACTGGCGGAAGGGGCACACCTCTTCCCTGCCTGGAAAGAGTTCGCGCTAGCATCCGCCGAAGCGCATTGGGCCACGTTTCAGCCGGGCCCCACCGGCAGTCCCCATGTCAAGTACCCGGGAAAAAGCGCCGAAGGACAGGCCTTCTTGGACGATCTCGCCGCCAGTGCGCATGCGTGCATAGCGGTAGCCCAACTCACCGGACAGGTGGTCTGGCTCCACCGCGCAGCTGACTTCGCACATGCAGCAGATGCCCACTGGACCGGGGAGGCGTACGCCTTTGCCGCACACCGTCAGAACGATCCCGCCTTCCTCGTGCACTACGATTGGGAAGACGATGTCTTACCGAGCGCGCAATCCACGATGGCCAGTTGCTTGCTGCGTCTGGGCCATTTACTCGGCCGAGTTGAATGGGTCGAACGTGCCCGCTCCCTGGTGCACCGCGCCCTATCGCATGAGTCCCTTTCTGCCGAGCGTGCGTGGTCCTGGTGGGCCCTCGCTCCTTGGACGGAAGATTCGGCAGAGCATCTACTGATCCGTGAAGGTCTTACGATTGAACAGCGCCCGAAACATCCGCTTTGGGGCCCCTGTGAGCTTCCGGCAGACGTTTATGGTCAGGTATGCACCTTACAGGCCTGTACTTTGGTCCTGAAATCTAAAACCGACCTCGATGCCTACCTCCGCTCCTAAATGTGCGTGGTGCCTATCCGCACCTGACTACGAAGCCTACCACGACGAAGTCTGGGGACTGCCCGTCCACAACGACGCCAAAATGTTTGAATTCCTCATCTTAGAGACTTTCCAAGCCGGTCTGAGCTGGCTCATGGTGTGGCGGAAGCGGGACGCTTTTTCGGAGGTATTTCAGGGTTTTGACGTGGTGAAAATGGCTGCCATGACGGATGAAGACGTGGAACGCTTGGCGCAGGACGCTCGAATCATTCGGAACCGAGCCAAGATCCGTGGGGCCATTAAGAATGCCCAGGCCACCTTAAAAATGCGAGAGGAAGGCCTTGGTCTGGCCGACTACTTTTGGAGCTGGACCGCGGGCAAAACGGTGCACCGTGCACCAGGCGCAGTAGTCCCNGCCAAAACAGACCTCAGCGATGCGATTTCAGCCGACTTGAAAAAGCGCGGTTTCTCCTTTGTAGGAAGCACGGTCATCTATGCCCACCTTCAAGCGACGGGCATCGTCAACGACCACGATCACGCGTGCTTTAGGTATTCGGAAGTCCAAGCTTAGGGCTGCCCGCACGGTAGGCCTTGAGATAGGCAGGCGCCAAGGAGGCTACATCCGAAAAATCGTGGCTTTCCATCGCCCGAAGGGCCATTGAAAGTCCATGACGAGCATGGGCATACGCTACTGGGACCACTTCAAGACCGGGCCATCCTGCACACGCTTTTTCGACTCCGTCCCCCACGCCTACAACACGCTCACTTGAATTCGCCTCCGGGTGAACGGGGGTCTCCTCCAGGAGCTGAGGAGTATCTGCAGAAAGACGCTGCCCTTTACCATCAAATACGGCGGAATAGACTTCCATTCGGCGCGCGTCCATGGCGGCCCAAATTCGATCCGAGGGCTTGAGCTCCGGGAGGAACTCGCATGCAGCCAACGCCAAAGCCTCCAGGGAGGAATACGCCACGATCGGCAATCCATGAGGCTGTGCCAAGCCTTTGGCCGCCGCTACGCCAATACGGAGTCCTGTGTAAGACCCTGGTCCCACCGATACGGCGATGGCATTGAGGTCCCCTACCTTGAGCTTGGCCTGAGCGAGCGCCTCCTCCAGGTACACGTGTAATTTTTCCGCGTGCTGGTATCCCTGTGGGTCCAGCGATCCGCGCTCCACCAACAGTGTTTCCCCCTCTGCAATGGCTACATCGCAGCGGTGCGAGGAAGTCTCGATTAAAAGAATCTTGGAGGCCAAGCTTTACGGATTACTTCGCTGCCTTGACGGTGACTTTATCGCCGTCGTTCAACTTGCGCGAAACGGCTTCGAAAGGACCACGGACCACTTTGGGATCGTCAAAGGACGATAAGCTGGATCCGATGCTAATAAATCGCTCGTCTTGAATGCCCGTTTCGACTTGGCATTGCTGAACCACACCAGACTGCGCCACAAAGACCACCTCGATCATCTTACCCGTCGCACTGTCTTCACGCGTGGTAACGGCTTCGACCGGTAAGCAGCGGGCATTGGCTTCTTTTTGCGTGCGAATGTCCACTGTAGCGGTCATACCTGAACGCAGAGGCTGCTTCCGAGTCTCTGTGACTAGGTCCGCATAGCTCTCTGGGAGGATGCGTACTTCCACCTCAAAGTTGGTGACTTGGTTGACGCTCACTTGTTGTCCTTTGGCGGCGTTGCTGATTTCGGTAACTATAGCTTTAAAGTCATGACCTAAGAAGGCATCTACCCGAACAATTGCCGTGTCGCCCATGTGCACGCGCACAATGTCATTTTCATTGACGTCGACCACCACTTCCATGGTTTCGAGCTGGGAGATGCGCATCATTTCGGTACCGGCCATTTGCGCCGTTCCCACCACGCGCTCGCCCACTTCCACATTCAAACCCGTGACAATGCCGTCCATAGGAGCCGAAATAGTGGTGCGCTTCAAGTTGTCTTTGGCCTCCTTCAAGGAGTTCAAGGCCGATTGCAATTGAAATTCTGCGGATTCTACAGCCAATTCCGCCACGGCATAAATGCGCTGAGCAGCATCCCATTCCGCTTGCGAAATCACATTTTGGAGCTTGAGCGTTTGGTTGCGCTTGTAGGTTTGTTCCGCCTCCAAAAACTGGGCTTGAGCTTGGGCTTTTCCTGAACGCGCCATATTCACCGAAGCCTCCGCACGACCCACCATGGAGAGGTAGATGTCCGGGTTGATTTTCGCTAGCAACTGGCCCTTCTTCACGGCTTGACCCTCCACCACCGGCAAGGCAATGATTTCGCCGCTCACCTCAGGGGAGATTTTAACGTCCACAGCCGGCTGAATTTTACCGGAAGCGTTCACAGTTTCTACGATGGTATGCGCCTCAATGGAAACGACTTCCACTTCGAGGGTATCCCCCGTGCTGCCCCACCATCCTTGCTTCTTCCCGAGAACTCCAACGGTTCCAAGTACGGCCACTGCGGCCACAATGATCCATAAACGCTTATTCATTGGGTGTTCCTTTTAGGGGGTTTTGGAGGTAAAATTTCAAGATGTACGCCTTGAACTGCGCGTCGTATTTGGCACGTAGCACATCGCTAACCGCAGCGAGGTAGGTGTTCTGAACGCTGTTGTAGTCGTAGACCGTCATCATGCCTTCCGTGCGACGGACGTTGGCATCGTCCATGGCTTTTTGAGAGGCGGCCAGGGACTTTTGGGCGGCTTCGTACTGCGACCATGCGGCGCTGGCGTCGGCATGGGCACGTTGCACGGACTGCTCAAAGTTGTCGCGTTCCTGCTCGTACTGAAGTTCGGCATTCAAGGCGTTGAGTTTGCTGCGCGTGATGCCATTCTGCACCTGGAAGCCGCTAAAAATGGGAATGCTGACATTCAAGCCGACGTAGCGGCGTTGGTTTTCATAGACTTGGTCCGAAAAGGACATAGCCTCCGTAATGGGAAGAGAATACTCCGTGTAGACCGGCACTTGGGTGCCGCCGTTGTCCCAGTAACCGACGGGCACTATCACCGAACTGCTGCCGGTGACTTTGCGCGCTAAATCGGAATAACTCGTACCCAATTGGCCGTTGACGGAAAGGCGAGGCAATCGGCGTGCTTGAGCGATTTTGATTCCGAGGGCGGCGCTTTCCATTCGGGCCGATGCGGCCTTAATCGAAGGTTGATCCGCTACAGACGCGCTGTAAATCGCCTCAGGGCGCAAGCTGATCACGGTTGGCTTGCCATTGAACTCGCTGTCCTTGACCTCCGCCAGGGTGAACGAGCCCAATGGGACCCCCATGGACTGCGCCAAAGCGAGGTAAGACAAGGTCGTTTGATTCTGAGCCGTGAGGAGGCGCTGTTCGTCGCGTGCGAGTTGCGCTTCCACCTGCAAGAGTTCGTTGGCTGGAGATGCACCGGCTTCGACCAGCTGGGTGGCGCGACGAAGCTGACCCTGTGTCACTTTGACTTGTTCAGCAGCCACCTTCTCCGCTTCCTGAGCGAGCAATACAGCGAGGTACTGGGAAGCGGCGTTCAAGGCCACCGTATTGACAGCAGCTTCATACTGGTACTGGGCTGCGAGAATATTCACTTTAGCTTGGCGCCAGGCATTGAAGGAGGCAAATCCATCAAAGAGGGTCATGCCAAAGCCCAAACCGCCATTGGCGGTAGAAAGATTGTTGAAGCGCACTTCATTGGTAACCGGGTCAATGGTCAAACCCGAGTTCCAGGCATTGCCAGCGCTACCTGATACCTGGGGCAGCATGGCGCCAAAGGCCGGAGCGGCATCCGACTGCGCCCCCTTTACAGCATTGGCCGATTGGCGGACCGAATAGTTGTAAGCAATCGCCTTTTCCACGCATTCGTTTAGCGTCAGCGTGGTGGGCATCGTTTGCGCCCGCAAGGCGAACACAGAACTCAGAGCCAGTAAGAAAATGCGCGTATTCACAGTATAGGGGTTTAGTGCAATCCGAGATTCGGCACTACAAGGTCGCAAATACCGTGCTAAAGTGCTCAGTCGTGCGTTTTTTGCTTTTGGTGGCGGTACCACATGAAGGCCACTCCGCCTATGAGCAAATAGGGAAAGGCCATCAGGTAAAGGATACCCTCGTTTAGACCGTCGGCTACACCCTGTCCGCCTTCCAGATCCGTTTCGGCCGCCGCTTTGCACATAGCACACTGCGCTTGGGCCGAAAGGTTCAAGACTAGCAGCACCCAGAAGAGAAGGACTTTTTTCATGCCACAGGGTAGTAAGGGGCCATGAAGACATAGACCAGCACGCCCGTGACCGCTACGTACATCCAGATCGGGAAGGTCCACTTGACCAAGGCTTTGTGGGCCGCTATTTGGTTGTTCCAAGCGCGGTAAATGGAAAGCATGGCCAAGGGCAAAACAGGAACACTCAACAAGATGTGGCTGATGAGGATGAAAAAGTAAAGGGGACGAATCCAGCCCTCACCCCCGAAGTGCGCATCCGGATTGGACAGGTGGGAAATTACATAGGACACCAAGAAGACCGCAGAAAGCAAAAAGGCGCCCACATTGGCCAATCGATGAAGTGCCACATTCTTGGTCTTAATCATGCCAAAGCCCACTGCGAGCAAAACGGCCGTTGAACCGTTGAGAACGGCGTGAAAGAAGGGCAAGCTGCGCACATTGGCACTGCCCCATTGGAGCTTCCAAGACTCTGGCAGGAGGAAAAGCAGGGCTACCGCAATGGGCACCGCAATGGAGAGACCCACGATGACGGGGATGGCCATGCGGTCGTTGGGGTGTGCTTTGGGAGATTGGGGGTTCATTCGGCTTGGCCCATTTTAACTTTTCGGTGTTCCTTAACTAATACCCGAACATCGTCTACCAGCTGGTCCACGAGGTATGGTTCTGAAACATCGTAGGCACCCAAAAGGTTTCCATCGTCCGTGATACGACTGCGCAAATGGCCGTTCCAATCCAAGATGACTGCGGATTGGGAGTGTGAATAGCCCCCATCCGCCGATGAGTCCTGGCTTGCATGCAGCCAGAGCGCATTGGCCAATCTATAAATCGCCTCACGATCGCCTGTGATAAAGTCCCACTTATTGGACTGAAGTACCCCCAGGTTGTCCCTGTAGGTCTCCAGCACCACGGGCACATCGGTTTGAGGGTCTACGGTGATGCTGATGAAGACAAGGTCTTTGTAGCCATAGAGGCGGTCATGCGCTTCCTTCAGATGGAAGTTCATAGCGGGACAAATCGTGGGGCAAGAGGTAAAGAAGAAGCTAACCACGGCAATTTTACCGCGTGCCGAATCCAAGGTCCAAGCTTGGCCGTCCGAACGAACGTACACCGCCGTATCCGGCTTTTCAGCCAGCGGGTTTCCTAAGTCCTCTAAACTTCTAAAATTGACCGCTCCCGAAATGGCGAGCGAACCCAAGTACATGGCTACCGGCAACACCAGCAGCACACCTAATAGAAGCCGCTTGCCGGTTCGTTGCATTCTCAGAATTCAAATACGGCCTGACCTTCAAACAACAAGATGAAGGTGAGGTAAGGGATCAAAATGAGCACAGGCAAGTAGATGGCCTTTTGAAGGCTACCCAATTCGTACTTGAGGTGCATGAAGTATTGAACGATGTATGCCGCCTTGACTAGGGTCAAGCCAATAAACACCAAATTCAAAACGGACGTGCCGGCTACCGAGGCCAACATAAATTCGGGCTTAATGATACCCAGAACAACTTCTACCGTAGTGATAGCCAAGAGGATCCAAAAGATCTTCCAAATCCAACCGGTTCCTGTGGGAGATGCGTGGTCTGCCATGTTTTCTGAGAGAATTATACGAGGTAGAAGAAGGTGAATACGAATACCCAAACAAGGTCAACGAAGTGCCAGTACAAACCGACTTTTTCGACCATGAGGTAGGACTTGCGACGCTCGTAGGTGCCGAGCAAAACGTTCCAGAAGAGCAATACGTTGAGCACTACTCCCGAGAATACGTGGAAACCGTGGAATCCCGTGATAAAGAAGAAGAAGTTGGCAAACTGCTGCGCACCGTATTCATTGTGCTCCATATTGGCACCTTGAATGACTTGCGCGCCGTTCAAAGCGGCCAGTGAAGCCTCGCGCGACATCGCAGGATGGCCTTTACCGGGGCTTTGCAAAACAACATGGTCGTTGGCCTTGAAGGCGGCTACCACTTCCTCTGTGGTAAACGTTTCTTCGTGGTTGGCAGCGTGTCCATGCTCCATGCCATGTACGAGCTGTGACAGTGAAAGCACTTCACCTTCCTCATTGGCTACTTTCCACACTTCCGTGTTGGCCAATTCAATACCGCCCTTGTCGCCCATAATGAAGTGGTACCACTCCCATGCTTGTGAACCGACGAAGATGGCACCACCAACAATGGTAGCCACCATCCACCATGCCGTGGCGGTCTTTTTCAAGTGATGTCCTGCATTCACAGCGAGAACCATCGTAACCGATGACATGATCAAGATGAACGTCATGAAGGCAACGTAGAGCAAGGGTTGATCGCCTTGCAAGCCTGGGAAGTGGGTAAATACATCTTCTGCAACGGGCCAAACAGACTCATAGCGGAAGCGCATGAACCCGTAGGCCGTCAAAAATCCAGAAAAAGTCAAGGCGTCAGAAATCAGGAAGAACCACATCATCATTTTGCCGTATTCCGACTGCATGGGTTCGTTGCCTCCTTGAGACCAAACGCTAGTTGAAGCTGAAGTTGCCATTCGGTGTATTTCGTCTAGGTTATAGAGTTGCAAAATTAGCGCAGAAACGCCAAAAAGAGGAGTAAATAAATCCAGAGCAAGCCCAAGAAATGCCAGAATTGCCCCCCAAGGGTGTAGCCTAGGTGATTATCAGGGGTATACGCTCCTTTTTGGGCTTTGTAGTAGGTGATGCCTAGCACGATAATGCCTGCCAGCGCGTGCATCCAGTGGAACCACGTAATGACATAGAGCCAAGAACCGGCAGGTGTGCTTTTGGGGCCTGTAAACCACACATTTCCATCCGTCAAATGCTTCCATCCCGCCACTTGAAGCCCTACAAAGGCCAAGCCTAGGACTAGGGTAAACAAAAGGTACTGCGTGGCCTTCTTAGCCATCCCTTCTTTCAGGGCCTTACTGCCCTGCATGAGCAGGAGCGAAGACAGGAGGATGGCCGCCGTGGAGTAGTAAAAGGCATTTGGGAGCTCAATGAGTTGCCACAAATTTTTTGCGTCCAAGGAACCTTTGGCTACCACATAGCCCGAAGTCAATCCGGCAAAGGCCATACCGATGCTGGCCATGCCAATCCACAATAGAGGTTTTGCTGTCTTATTTTCCATGAGAGTCGATTATGCCAAATAGTGATTTACCACGTAGGTGATTTGTACCATAGGTAGATAACGTATGGTGGCGAACATGAGTTTACGCGCCGCCTCATCCGATGGCGATCGGTGGTGTTTCCATGCGGCCCAAAGCACATCCAGGCCCAGCAGTAGGACCACGATGGCAGCAGGCCAGCTAAGGGTCAATGCACCCGTGATGCCAAAGGCAGGTAGGACGGATACGAAGAGCATCCAAAGCGTGTAAACAATGCTGACTTGCGTGGCGGTTCGGTCTTTTTTGCGCGTGGGAAGTAAGTAATACCCTGCTTTGGCGTAGTCGTCGTATCCCACCCAGGCGATGGCCCAAAAGTGGGGGAACTGCCAAATGAACTGCAAGGCAAACAAGGTCCCGGCTTCTATGCCAAAATCTCCGGTCACTGCGACCCACCCGAGCAAGAAAGGAATGGCACCGGGAAAAGCGCCAATAAGAACCGCCCAAGGACTGTGGGCCTTCATGGGCGTGTAGACGAGGACGTAGAGTAGTAAACTCAGGAGGCCAAAGGCAGCCGTAGCAACATTGAGGTACCCAAGCGCCACCGTCCCTGCTACCCCTAAGCCAAAGGCCCAGAAATAGGCTTCGGACTTCTTCATCCGGCCCGAAGGCAGGGGGCGATTCTTCGTCCGCTCCATGACGGCATCGCGCTCAATTTCCCAAATTTGGTTGAAGGCATTGCTCGAACCCACAATGGCAAAACCGCCCAGCGTCAAGAGTAAAAAATCCGAAAGAACAAACGAAGGAGCCCCCAATACGTATCCAGCAGCAGCCGAAAAAACGACCGTAAATGCTAGTCTAAACTTTAAAAGGAGGCCTACGTCACGCATGGCCGCAAAGATACGGCGCGGCACAGACCAAGAAGTACGGATTTAGGAGGTTTTCCTTGTTGTAAATAACCGGTTTGGACCACGTGGGCATGCCGTCAACGACTTCCACTTGGAACATGTGACAGCCTGCACCCAGTGCCACTGCATGACCAGCAGCCGTGTCCCATTCCATGGTAGGCGCAATGCGTGGATAGGCGTGGGCACGACCCTCGGCGACCAAGCATATTTTGAGCGAACTGCCCATGCTCACGCGTTCGATGGGCCCATGCTCGGATTCCCATTTGGCGATGAGGGCTTCGGTTTCGGGGCTTCCATGAGAGCGGCTAGCCACTACGGTAATAGATTCAGGCAAGCGAACAGGAAGGCGCATCGCCTGCGCTAGGAGTTCTTCCCAGGATACGCGCTGCATGGATTTATAGGCTCCCATCTCGGGTCCGCCCACATAGAGCCAGTTTAAAATGGGGCTATAGACCACGCCAAACACCGGCTCCTTCCCTTTTACCAAGGCTACGTTAATAGTAAACTCCCCATTGCCTTTGATAAACTCCTTCGTCCCATCCAAAGGATCTACAACCCAGAAATAATCCCAATCCTTCCGCGTTTCGTACTGCGCATGGTGCCCTTCTTCGCTTAAGACCGGCCAACCGGAGGTTGCCAGCGCTGCGTTCAAGATTTTGTGGGCGCGAATATCCGCTTCCGTCACAGGACTGTTGTCGGACTTGGTTTGAGCCACAATGGCTTCGCGCTGGTGGTACACCTCTAAAATGGCATCGGCCGCATCGTAAACGGCTTGCAGTAAGACGTTGGGCTCGAGTGGACTATGGGAAAATGGCGTCATGAGTAAGGAATAAAAAAAGCCCCGGAGGCCGGGGCTTTTATACGTTTAATCGCACAAAGCAGCTTTACTTATTGCAACTTGGCGTTGATAGGCAGAGAGTAGCGCATACGCACAGAACGACCACCTACTTTCGCAGGAATCATCTTAGGCAGCTTCTTCACCACGCGAACAGACTCGTCGTCCAACAACTTGTCTACGCCGCGCTCGATGACGATGTCGCTCACCTTGCCGTCTTTTTCAATAATGAAAGAAACCCAAACCTTGCCTTGGATGCCCATTTGCTTTGCCATCTCGGGGAATTCAAATTCCTTGCCGACAAACTGACGAATCTTAATGTTGAAGCAATTGAATCGCTCATCTTCAGTCGCGAGGTCCTCACAACCGGGGAAGATGGGTTTGTTTTCTACGTTTACAAAGTTGAATACCTCGTCCTGGTTAACGTCGACCTCGATGAGTTCAAACACGTCGTCGTTGTCAATTTCCGTAGACTCCATGGTCAATTCTTCAATGTCCACTTTGTCATCTTCAACGATGTTCAACACCTCGGGCGGTGCGGGGGGAGGAGGGGGAGGTGGTGGCGTATTGCGCTGAGTGACAAGTACTTCTTCGTCGTCAATCACCATTTCCATATCGCCCAATGAACCCGGACCATCTTTGTAGGTCTTCCATTCAAAGGCCGTCCAAACGCTCGCCAAGGCCAGCACGAGACCGATCTGCAAGAAGAGGCCCTTCTTGTTCTCCAGGTCGGCAATAAAGGATTTACGGTTTTGCATGTGGCAAATTTTTCGGGTTAAAGATACGCTTCCCAATTCGTAGCGCAAGAAGCATTCCAAAAATTAAACCT
>JALQUY010000001.1:14142-14924 GCA_023260615.1 Schleiferiaceae bacterium | reverse complement strand
GAGTAACTAAAGTGACGCCCTACAGCGACCACGGGTTGTAGAAATTCCAAACCCACTCCCAGCACAAAACTCACGAGGGCAGGCTTCCAAGGACCGCGCGGCGAACGCGAACCCATGGTCAATAGGAAAGCAGCCACCCCGTAAGCCACAAAGTGGAGAATGAGGTCCTTAATGGAGACAAAAAGTTCGGGCAGCCGATCCGGGGACAGCAGGCTAAAGTAGATGACCACCGCACACCAGAGGGCGCCGGCGCTCAGCCAAAACCAACGGGGGATGTTAGGCACCGATGAGCGCCGCATACGCTTCGGCGTCCATCAACTGATCCGCTTGAGAAGCGTCGGTTACCTTGATTTTCACCATCCAGCCGGCACCATAGGGGTCGCTGTTGACCACCTCGGGATTGCCATCGAGGTCGGCGTTCACTTCCACTACTTCGCCTGCCATGGGGAGGTATAGATCACTCACCGTTTTCACAGCTTCTACCGAACCAAATACCTCTTCCGCATCCAAGGTCTCCCCTTCCGTGGGGATGTCCACAAATACGATATCGCCCAATTCGCCTTGAGCGAAATCAGTAATGCCGATGTAGGCGTGGTCGCCTTCAATGCGAATCCACTCGTGGTCTTTCGAATAGCGGAGGTCAGCAGGAACGTTCATGGTCTGAAAATTTAGGCCTCAAAGATAGGGCGAGGGTTAGTTTCCGAGGTTAAGTCGGAAGGCAATTCCACTCTGCCATTGGTTGGTGGGGAAGGCCATGGAAGTTTTGAATTCCGAAATCGTTT
>JALQUY010000001.1:0-13813 GCA_023260615.1 Schleiferiaceae bacterium | reverse complement strand
AAGGAGGTGTTGGTGCGCGTTCGGATATCCACACCCACCAACGGCGAGAAGGACTCCGACATGGACACCTGCCCGACTTGATTTTCGGAAAGGATATCCAAGTTGGCATTGCGCGGGTAGAGCATCGTGGGATCGTCCTGCAAGCGCTGTGAACGCAGCATATTGGTCTGGATGCCCTGCACCGTCAAGTTGTTGGCATAGGCGTGGTTCAGCGAGAAGGCCGTGAAGATTTTGCGCATCGGCTTCAAGCGCATCAAACCGGTGTAGTTGATCGTCCAGTTGGGCATGGGGGCAATGCCGGCGAGGTCGTTGATGGCCCAGGTAGTCGCATCGCCCATTCCGTACGTGGACAAGAAGCTGTTCAGCAGGACATCGGTTTGAAGGACCGAATACCCATCAAAGCCGTAGCGTGAGGAATCTGGGAAGTCGTAGAAGTCCTTGGCATAGGTGGGGTCGCTCGCTGCCTGCGCGGAGGCCAAACGGTCCGAAATCACCAAGCGGTTCTGCAAGAATTTGCTGTACACATCGCTGTTGTAGTCCGGCGCCACACTGGATTCAAAGGCCGAATTCCACGCCAACCAGCTCGTCGTAAAGGTCTGCTGGTTCTGTGGGCTAAAGGCATGGAAACCCTGCGGGAACAAGCTGTCGCGACCCAAGCCCGTGCTGTAGCGGTAGGTACTGCTCTGCTGACTGCCAAACGTCTGGTTAGCCGTCACCGTAATCCGGAAATCGGTCAAGGGCTCCAACTGTGCGCGACCGTTCACCGTGCGCGTCACCGTACGCATCATGCGGTTGGGCTGGTTGGGGTTCTTGATGAGCCAATCGTTGGCAGCCGCCAAAGGACCGATGTCCACAGGCAAGCCGGCGATCATGGCCCAGCCCGGCGCCAAGCCCTTGGCAGGATTCAAGCCCGAATACTGCGGCGTAGGTGTGAAGCCCGGCAGAAGCGTACCCGTGTTCAAGCTTCCGGATACATTGATGCTCTTCACCATCGTGGCAAAATCCACGACACCGATCAAAATCTGCTTGCCGACCCCGCTTTGGGAGTCCTCCTCTTTGCTGTCCTTGGTGGCGGAGGCGCCGCGGCCCTGGGGGCTGCGCGCCGGAGCGGCTGCGCCGCCGCGCGAGCGGCCGGCGCCCTGCTTCAATTTCTTGTACCAGGGGAACTTGTTGTAGAAGGTGGCAAAATTCAAGTTGGCCGTAGCATTCCACTTGCCCGAATTCTCGATGGTATTGCCGTAGTTGAGGCTGTCGATTTGCTGCATCAACGCCAACAATGAGTTGGTACTCCAGTCGTAGTCCGCGGTGTAGCGCAGCTGCACTTGGGCAAAGTCCATGTAGGGCAGCTTGTTGATGGGCACGTTCCACGAGGTGTTGATGGTGTGGTGGTAGGTCACAGGGCGCCCACCGGCTTGAATGCCTTGAAGTAGGAAGGTCTTCACGGAGTCCACGGTGTTGGGTCCGGGGAGTTCGTCGACGCGGACGCGCATTCGGGCCGTGTAATCAAATTTCAAGCCCTTGCTCAAGTCCCAAATCACGTTGTAGTTGCGGTCCATCGTGAAGTTCTTGCTGAAAGTCATCGGCAGCTGGAACTTGGGGTTGTCCACGTTGCGCATCTGCATGATTTGCAGGGTGCGGTTGACTTCGGCACGCGCGGAAACGCGGGACGGCGTCAGGTTGAGGTTGAAGTCTTTGATCAAGCCCAGGTTTTTGTTCTTGATCTTCTTGAAAGGCTGAATGTTGAAGGGCGTCGTTTGGAAGACGTAGGCCAAGCTTCCCTTGTACTCTTGGAAGTTGTCCACGAGGGTGTTGGCGTCGCGCTTGAGGACCTCGTTAAAGGCATAGGATGCGGTCCAGTTGGCGAGGTCAAAGGGGGTCGGGCCCATGCCCTTGCCACCCCCACCGCCACCGCCCATGCGGCTCTCGCCGGGGCGTCCTTCACCGCCTGGGAGACCGGGGCCACCGCCTTTGCCTCCGCCTCCAAAGCTGCCGCCGGGGCCTGCCCCGCGGCCGCCGCCACCGCCGCCACCGCCGCGCTCAAAGCGCACGTTGGTGAAATTGAAACCGCGGCGCTGGGTGAAGTCCGACACCATGGAGCGGAGCGAATCGCGTTCGCCCGCCGTGGGGAGGTTGCTGAGGGCACGTCCCATTTCGATGTCCGGGTTGAGCGGATTGAACATGGGCGTCTTCCAGTCTTGGGCGTGGTTGATGAAGAAGGGAAGCTTGAGGCGCGTTTGGAAGGGCAGGAATTTGGTCAGTTCCAAATTGGTCTGCAAATCATAGGTCGCGGAGGAGAACTTGTTGCGCTCCATCGGATTCATTTCGAGCGAGCCAAATCCCACCGTCGAGTAAGTCGTGCTCAAGGCCACTTGGCCGAGGTCGGCAAGCGTGGCGGTACTGCGGGCGAGGGCCGCCATGCCGCCCCGGTTGTCGAAGTCCGTCATGCGGAGCTCGTTGACCCAGATTTCGGCACATTTGTCCAGACCGTCATCCGCGCTGGCCGAGCTGCGCTTTTTGGGGTTTCGGATCCCCAGCATCATGGTGCGAACGTTGCCCAAATTCGGCACGCCCACAACGCGAATCACCCCCTCCCCGTACACCTTCTCAAAGGGCACCCCACTGGTAATGGCGGGATTGTCACGCATGGCCGCATCGCGCTCCAACTTCAGCGACGTCCAGGCTTCAAAGGCCAAATCAATTTCATTCTCCAAAGGCCAAATCACGCCGGGATCCGTGCTGCCGTAGGGCGTGACCTTCAAGGGCACCTCATACTCGTAGTAGTTCTGGCTGTAATCGTTGCCCATTCGAATGAAGAGGTGGACATCCCCATCGTTCAAAGGCTGCGCGGCATCCCCTGCCTCCGCGTGGGCAAAGAGACGCAAACGCTTGTTCATGCGCATGTCGATGGTCGTATTCTTGAAGACCGCGCGCGCATCTCCGTCGCGCAACCCACAGGCCTTCATGGACAGTGACTGTTCGTTCTGCTGCACGAGGGAGGTGTTGCCGAGCAGGACCTGGCGCTCGATGCCCGGAGGAAGCACGTAGGGAATGGGCTGGCGGCCGCCGTTTTCTTCCAAGTTAACGGCGTTCATCACAAAGGTGGTTTCGTCGCTAACGTCAACGGGAATGAGCTCGCGGGACTCCTCTAGCGAGAAGCGGTAGCGGCGCCATTCGCCCCGAACGAGGTCCAAACGCGCAAAGCGCAGCACCGTGGGATCCTCCCAGCCCTTCAGGACCATACGCATGAAGCGGATGGAGCGGAAATCACTCGCCCCATTGACGCGGTCGTCGGGATCAAAGACGGGAATCTTGAACTGAATCCAGCGGACGGGCTTTCGGGTTTGGTCCGGCAGAAGGTCCGTGGTGGTCTCGTAAATGTCTGCGATGTGGTTCTTGCCGATGACCAGGTCTTCCGGGCGCATGGAGATGCGGTACTGGAAGTACTGCTCCGCCTTGTTGAGCGTGGCATCGCGGTTGACATCCTCCTTGTCGGGCAAGTTGGTGTAGGTCGCGGGCAAGCCGTTGATCAAGGTGGTTTGCGAGTTGCCGTCCGGGTTGTTGAAGTAGCGGTAGCGGCGCAAAATATCGGCATCCGCGCTGTCTTGACTTGGGCCGCGGTAGTATTTGAAGTTGTCCGCAGCCGGGTCATTGGCGGCCGCCTGGTAGATGGCCGAACCCGTTCCGTAGACCGTCGCCAAGGCGGCGAGGTAGGACTGGCCATTGGCTCCAGGCCACACCGCCTCATCGGCATCCGGCAATCCGTCCAAGCCCACGTCCTGGAAGAGGCGCGCATTGGGATCGTTGTCAAAGGCGTCCACTACGGGCTGGTACTTAGAGGTATAGCCCCAAATGCTGGAATCCACATCGACTCGGATGCCCGTCGGCGAAAGCCCATTCTCAAAGCTCTGACGGCCGTCCTTCAAGATGTCCTCGGACAAATTGCCGAGGTGGAAATAGAGATCTCCGCCCGCCGCATTGGGATCGTCCAAGAAGGGGTCCATCACCCAAAACTGGATGAACTCGATGTTTTGCTCCTCAAAGTTGTTGATGGTCAACTGGCGCATGATGCCGGCCCAGCGTGAACGGGGATCCTTCAAGCTGCCGTCTGTTTCCAAGCCCTTGGAGAGGCCGGGGAAGCCGCTTACATCGTAGTTGTAGGGGCCGCGTTCCGTAGGATCAAATTGCAGGTCGAACATCGCAATATTGCGCGCCATGCCCGGCTGAAGCGGAATGTTGGGGAAGACCTCCGCCAAGGGGACCATGCGCTGGCGGTGGTCCGAGGTGATGGCGGGGTTGTTTCGGATGTTCTCCGGCGTCTGCGAAGTCGATGCAAAGAAGCTGGGGTCAATGATGTACCAGCTCATGCGTGCTCGGTTGGCGTTGTAGGCCCAGTCGTTGGCCAAAGAGGCCTCGGGGAAGAGCTTGTTCTGGCCTTCGGGGGTGGACGCCAAAGTCCACGTGGTGGTGCCGCGGAGGTCGATGGTCGTTTGGCTCGTCTCAAAGTCGTCCAAATACGTCGTCGCCTCGCCGTTGATCTTGATTCCGCGTGGCGAACCGGGTATGAGCTGGGCAAACTCCGCCTGGACCTGGACACGGGAGGGCGCATTGGTGGAAATAAAGGGCAAGCCGTCCAAGAAGCGGGTCAGGCCGGGCAAGTTCTTTTGGTACTGCGTGTGGAGGCCCCAGATTCGGTTGGAAATGGGCTCGTCCCCCGCGTTGACTTTTTGCGTGAGCGGGCGTTCGGACAAGCGCAGCAATGAGCCGCCCACCGTCCAGTCCTTGGAGATCTGATGTTCAACCGTCGTGCCGGCAAAGGTTTTTGCCTGCATGTTGAAGAGCGTATTGTTCTCAAAGCTGACCCGAACAGGCACCCCCGAGGACAGGAGGCTTTCGTTCAGGATGCGCACTTGGCCCAAGGCGTAATCCACCGTGAAGTCCTGGTTTTCAATCAGCTTGCTGCCGCCCGCCGTGACCGAAATCGATCCGCGCGGTATGTTGAAGGCGTTGAGCTGGATCAACGAACCTCCCGCCGACTTGTAGCGGCCACGGAGCACGAATTTGTTGAGCTGGGTTTGCTCTTGGGCGCGGAAAAGCGTCGAGTCGTAGAGCTGCTGGAAGACGTAGCGCTTTTTTTCCTCTTGCGTGGGCAGCTTGCGCGACAAAGCCGAACCAAAGGGCTCCAAGACGGGCAAGATCACCCGGCCAGTTTGGCTCAAGACTGTAACCCCCTCGATGTAGTCAAACAATCCATCTGGGAAGGGGTCGTTGTTGCTGTTGACATGGTCCAAATCCAGCACCTGAATCAGCAGCTTGTCCTTGACCGACGATTTGGGCAAGAAGGGAATGGGCAGGCCCGTTTCGTCGTTTCGGTACAGCACCTCCAAGCGGAAATCCTCGGGCGAAAGCTGGAAGGCATTCAGGCTGTACACGTTCTTCATCATCAAGTCCCAAATGGGCGACTTCACATTGAGCAAGGTGTGCTTCAACAGCTTCAATACCAAAGACTTGGGCGCGACAATACCGTCGTTGGAAAATTCGCCGACTTGGTAGGTCCGGCCGTTAGCCGTGTACTGGTAGGCGACCGCAAGAACTTCATCCTGGTTGAGTGCGGTGTTCAAGGTCATATAGCCCAGCTGCGGGTGGAAGGAGTATTCGTTGGGCTGAAGCTTGCGTGCGTTGGTGAGTTCCGCGTATTCCACGTTGGCGTCGTAGCCGGAAGCCGTCAAGGAGGAGCCCGCGCTGGCCGCATCTCGGACGCCCGGGAAGCGCTGCACCAATTCCTCGGGATCCAACAAGTTTACCCGGTTGCTGGGCAGTGGATCGGACGTGGCCCCTGGAAAAATGACATCGCCCGGACGGTTATTGGCGGTCGAACGCCAGGCCTTGCTCTGCCCCTCCCCCAAATCCGTGAACGCAATAAGGTTGCGCACTTCCGTGGGCGTGCTACGGCGGTTGGTTACCCAAACCTCCAAGCGCGTAATCTGCACGGGCGATTGAATGACCGGCAACGTGCTCACCCACTGCTCGTAGTGGTCGCGGAAGTAATGGCCCAAAAAGAAGTGGCGGTTGGCCTCGTAGGCATCGCCTTGAATCAAGAATTCTTGGGTGGTCGCACCCCCTTGAATGTTGAGGTTCTGGCTTTGGCTGCGTTGCTCCGCCATCACCGTCGTTACCGTCGTATTTCCAAACTGGAACTGCCCCTTCAAACCAAACAAGCTCTGCGCGCCCGTGATGAGGCTTCCGCCCGTGGGCAGGCTGACGTTGCCCATCTCCAGCGCCTTGACGATATCGTCTTCAGTGCCTTTGAAATCCAACTTCATTTTGTTTTCAAACGCAAACGTCGCCTCCGTATCGTAGTTGATTTGCATGTCCAAACGATCGCCCAGCTTACCGGTAGCGTTCACCTGCATTTTTTGGTCAAAGTCAAACGCGAGGGTCTTCCGGTTGCGTTCGGGTACGATCGGATTTTTAATGTGCTGGAAGCGCAAACCAAACCGGATTTCCGCCGTGCCCTGCGGCCGAATTTCCAACTCATCCGACCCAAAGATGTCCTTGATCGTCGGATTGGTAATGGTCATGTCCGGCACAATGCTCGCTCCCTCCCGGCTGTCAGAGGCCGAACCTTGGGACCAGCGCGACTGCCAGCCTTGGGCCTCTTGTTGGCCAAAAACGAGCTGCTGGTATTCGGACGGAGAATAGTAAACCGGGCCGCCGATGGGAACCGTTCCGATGTACTTCTGCTGGACATAAAAACCCGTAACGGGATCGTAGGTCACCACGGTCCGAATATTCGTCGGCGCACTCAGCCCAGGCATCGTCCACGTAGAGCTGCTGTCCTGAACCTGTGCCTGCGCTCCGAAAACGGCTAGCGCGGCGAAGGCCGTGGCAAGTATGCGCCTCAAACCACTCATTAGAGCTGTCCTAAAGCCAATTTGACTACCGTCTCTACTGTGGCGCTCGGATCTTTGGCTAAAATGCTGGCTACCGCTTTTTCTACGGGTGCGCGGCTAAAGCCCAATACGGTGAGCGCTTGAATCGCTTCTGCACGAGCTGAACCTGCCTCACCCGCATCGGCCGCGGCATCCACTTTGCCCACTTTATCGCGGAGGTCCACGACAATGCGTTGGGCCGTTTTGGCGCCGATGCCCTTGATGCGCTGCAACAGGCCGCTGTTGCCCGAGGCAATGGCTTGAACCGCTTCAGCGGGGGCCAAGGCGGAGAGGATCATTCGGGCCGTGTTGGCTCCAACGCCCGACACACTCAGTAGCAGTAAGAAAACATCGCGCTCCGCAGCGGTCATAAAACCAAAGAGCAGCTGAGCGTCCTCGCGGTACACCGCATGCGCGAGCAGCTTCACTTCTGGCCCATCCGGCAACTGACCATAGGTCGTCAAAGAGATGTGGAAGTAATACCCCACACCCCCGCATTCCACAACGGCATGCGCGGGCGATTTCTCGATTAAACGTCCTACGAAATGGTGAAACATACGGGGTTTAACGCCTGTGTAGGCCTCTTTGGTATGTTAGTGGACGAGCACTTTGCCCAAATTTTCAAGCTGGCTGCCCGAACGCTTGCGCAAAAGGTAAACGCCTTTAGCCGCGTCCTGGGAATTCCAGACGGCCTTGGTG
The DNA here is from genome assembly GCA_023260615.1 of Schleiferiaceae bacterium. GTDB lineage: Bacteria > Bacteroidota > Bacteroidia > Flavobacteriales > Schleiferiaceae > TMED14. Next base: position 6,185 of record JALQUY010000001.1, on the reverse strand, counting down.
CCGTATGCGGGTACATGAATCTGAGCGTGGACCTTGCCCAAAACGTCCAATACCTCTACGGTTGAAGCTTGAGGTGCGGGCGCAAACTCCAAAGTCACGCGACCTGTGGTGCTCGGGTTGGGATAAATCTTGGTGCTGTAGCTCAACGGCTCGCCCTGGCCAAAGGTGGCAGAAAAAGCATAGATCACCTGGACCGTCAAGAAGTCCGTACTGTCATTGACGTTCTCAAACGTATACCAAATCGTATCCTGGCCGTTGGCGGAGGTGTCGCGCACATAGGCATAGCCGCTAAAATCGTAGGCTACAGCGCCGGCGTTGATGTCCACATAGCCCTGGCTCTGGTTTACCCAGGTTGGGTAGCAGAGGTCCCAGCAGAAGTAGTTGGAATCCACCAAGCCGGTAGTGCCCACTTGGGCGCGTTTAATGAGGTAGCTCTGGGTACTAGCCGAATTGTTCTGGAGGGCAATGTGCGCTTCGGCTAAGGACCCCGTATGGCTATTGACGTAAGCCACCGAATCCATCGAATGGACGCTCAAATTTTGTGCAAAGGAACTGGCCGAAAAAAGGAGGGCCACAAGGGCGATAAAGCGTTTCATAATCGGGTCTTGAATTACCTAGGTTTCAAAGGTACTACTCTCACCGGCAATCACGCTGAGGGTGCAGGACAAAAGCGCATTTTGCGTACCTTTCGCTCCTGTTTAACCCCTGAAAAGGCTTTTTTTCTTTTATCAACCAAGCACCTATGAAAAAACTTACGCTTGCTGTTGCCTTGATGCTGATCGGCGGAACCGCCTTTGCCCAAGCAACTCGTCTGGTTTTGTTTGAGGAGTTTACCCAAGCGTCTTGCGGACCTTGTGCCTCTCAAAACCCCGCCTTCAACACGTTGCTCCAGAGCAATACCACCAAGGCGATCTCTATCAAATACCAGACTTCATGGCCTGGTGTAGACCCCATGAACGCGGCTAACCCCACGGACGTAGCAACGCGTGTCTCCTACTACGGTGTGAATGGAGTGCCCTGGACCGCCATGGACGGTGTAGCTCCTACAGGTTCTGCCTATGCCGGCGCTCCCGCCAACGTAACTCAAACGGCCATTGACACCCGCTATGCGGTTTCATCTCCACTGGCTGTTTCAGTGTACCACCAGCTGAATGCTACCTACGACTCCATTCAGATTGTCGTTTCGGTTAGCAACCCTGGCACGTCTTCTTTCTCCTCCGGCTCTGCCAACTCTTTGAAGTTGCACACGGTGATTGTGGAAGAGGAAATCAACTATCCTACCGCTCCTGGTTCTAACGGTGAGACGGACTTCTACAGCGTAATGCGCAAGATGTTGCCCGACGCAGGCGGCACGACTTTGTCCGATACGTGGGCTGCGGGTGCTTCTTCCACCTTCACCTTCAACGTGGCGCTTCCTACCTACATCGCCAACTTGGGTGAAGTAGCGGTTGTGGCTTTTGTTCAAGACAACAGCAGCAAAGACGTAAAGAATGCAGGTTACTCTGCTCCTCAGGCTGTTTCTGGTTTGGCTGACGCAGGTGTTGCTTCGTTGAACGCGAGCACCAACGGTTTGTGCGATGCCAACTGCACGCCTTCTGTGGTGATCGAAAACGCCGGTTCTGTAACCATCACCTCTGCAACGGTAGGCTACTCCGTAAACGGCGGTACGCCCGTAACGCAGAACTGGACGGGTTCTTTGACCGCAGGCCAAACGGCTACGGTTACCTTCCCTCAAACTACCTTGGCGGGCGGCACCAACTCTTTGGTGGCTACGGTTTCTAACCCCAACGGCTCTGGTGACTACAACGGCATGAACAACGCTTCTTCGCCTGTAAACATTGCCATCTTGGGTTCCACGCCTCAAGCTTCTCCCAAGACGGAAGACATGGAAGGTGCGACCATCGGCGCTGTTCCTTCTGACATGATCTTGGAATTCAATACGGCTACGGCTCCTCGTGTATACGTGGTAGACAAGTCGGTTGCCGGCACCTCCTACGAATTGGGCGGCTGGGGCCAGTCTGCGAAGTCCTTGCGTTGGGACTACTACGCGATCGCTGCAGGTACGGTAGCTTCTGTAACCACGCAGAAGATCAACATCAGCACGTTGACCGCTCCCAAGTTGTACTTCCAGCACGCTTACTGTTCTTACGCGGGTGAGGCCGACGCCTTCAAGGTGTATGCATCTACCGACTGTGGCGTAACCTGGACGAACATCTTCGACAAGTCAGGTTCGACCTTGGCTACCTCTGGTAACCAAACCTCACGTTTCTACCCCCAGGCTAGCCAGTGGGTGACCAACCAAGTTTCTTTGGCTCAGTTCTCTGGCGCTTCGGATTTGGTTATCAAGTTTGAAGGCACGTCTCAGTACGGCAACAGCTTGTACTTCGACAACATTTGGGTGGCCAACAACGCTTTGGGCGTAGACGAGCAGGCTGCTGCTTCTCTGGTTGCATTCCCCAACCCTGCGAACACGACGGCTAACTTGGACTTGAACTTGAACCAAGAGGCTTCTGTAGCTGTAGCGGTTTACAACGTTGCAGGTCAGCAAATCGTGAACATTCCTGCAGAAGTTCTGGCCGCTGGTCAGCACGTATTGGAAGTTCCCGTTGCTGCTTTGCCTAACGGCTTGTACACGGCTCAAGTGACCATTGACGGCGCGATCCAAACGGTGCGCATCTCTGTCGCTCACTAAGCTTTATCGCCTATTTTTACAATCCGGAGGGCGTCTGCTCTCCGGATTTTTCATTTCTAGTATGAAGCAGCTCACTACCCTCCTCCTTATTTGTGTCTCTTTGGGCACTTTCGGCCAAGGTCTTCCAAACGCCGAAATTCAAAACCTCCAAGGCCAAACGCTAGACGCCGCCACGTTAAAGAACGATGGCCATCCTATGATTGTCAGCTTTTGGGCCACCTGGTGCAAGCCCTGCATCAGCGAGCTCAATGCCTTTCACGACTATTACATCGACCTCGTAGAGGAAACCGGTGTCAAAGTGGTCGCCATTTCCATCGACGATCCCCGCACCATGAGCAAAGTAGCTCCCTTTGTAGCGGGTCAAGCCTGGGAATACAGTGTCTATTTGGACCCCAACTCCAACCTACGCCGCGCCATGGGCGTGAACAATGTGCCCCATACCTTTTTGCTCGACGGGGAAGGCAACATTGTTTGGCAAGCCAACAAGTATGTTCCTGGCGAGGAAGAAGAACTCGCGCATAAAGTGGAAGCCCTGGCGGCAGGACAACCCATCGAATAAGCCATGAAGAAACTGCTCCTCCTTGCCCTTTGTGCCAGCACCTGGTCTGCCTGGGGGCAGCAGCAATCCACCTTGCGGGCCATCCTTCAGAGCGATGCTCAATGGTACTTGCGCGATGAGGTCTTGGACCCCAGCGGCGAATTCTACCCCGACGAGCGCCTTTTGGGTCAAGGCTTTGCGCTCTTTACCTACACGGATGGAGACTTCAGTGCGGGCATGCGCTACGAAAACTACCAAAACGTCATGCTAGGCTTCCCTCCGGGCTACCGCGGGGAAGGCATCAGCTACCGCTACGCACGCCTCAACCGAGACCGCTGGAACATCACCGTTGGCAATTTTTACGAGCAGTTTGGATCAGGCTTGATTTTCCGTTCCTACGAAGAGCGCGGCTTGGGGTTGGACAATGCCATGGACGGCGTCCGCATCATTACCGACTTGGGGCACGGCCTCACGGTAAAGGGGGTTTTGGGACGTCAACGCCTCTACTTCGGCAAAGGAGAAGGCATTGTTCGCGGCCTGGACGGCGAATGGAGCCTCAACCAGGTCTTTCCTTCCTTGTCGGAAAAGCAATTCTACGCCACGCTGGGCGGGAGCTTTGTCTCCAAGTTCCAAAAGAGCTTTGACCCCGTGCTCAACCTACCCAACAACGTGGGGGCCTGGGCGACTCGGGCCAATGTGACCTACAAAGGCTTCGCGTGGAACACCGAATACGCGTACAAGATCAACGACCCCAGCTACGACAACGGCTACATTTACCGTCCGGGAACGGCCTTCCTGAGCACCTTGAGCTTTAGCAAGAAAGGCTTGGGCATCTTGGCCTCAGTCAAGCGCATCGACAACATGAGCTTCCGCTCCAACCGGGACGGCCAGCAGTTTGACCTCTTCATCAACTTCTTGCCGCCAACCACCAAGCCCCACACCTACGCCCTTGCGGCCCTCTACCCCTACGCCACGCAAGTCAATGGCGAAATGGGAGGCCAGTTCGAAATCAACTACATGATTCCCCGCGGCAGCAAATGGGGGGGCAAATACGGCACACAGCTCAGCCTCAACACCTCCATGGCCAATAGCATCGACAAAGGCTTCTTGGAAGACGGTACCCGTGGCGAGAAAGGAACCCAAGGCTATACCTCGAATCCTTTCGCCTTTGGACCCATCGTGTACTTCCGTGACGTGAATGCCTCTGTGGCTCGCAAGTTTTCGAAGAAGTTCAAGAGCCAGCTCACCCTCTTCAATTTCCAATACAACAAAACGGTCCTGAACGACGGCGTAGGCGACATTACACTTTTGGAAGCGCCCGGCACGGATTCTATCATCCACGTTCAGGCTGTCGTATGGGAGAACCAAATCAAGCTTCCAAAGGGGCAAACCTTGCGGACCGAATTCCAACTTGCCCTCGCCGATGGCTTCCGCGGCGACATGGCCATGGGCCTCGCCGAATGGACCCTCTCGCCCGACTGGACCATTGCCGTTCAAGACATTTACAACTACGGCCACCCCAGCGAAAGCCGTCGTATCCACTACCCCATTCTTTCGTTGATCCACTTCAACGGTCCAACGCGTGTTCAAATAGGCTACGGCCGCCAGCAGCAAGGTATCTTCTGTGTCGGGGGCGTCTGCCGCGTGGTACCGCCCTCTAGTGGTTTAAGTTTCTCCTTAACTACGAGTCTGTAATGCGCGTCCTGCTCCTCGTCGGCGCCCTTCTGGCCTACTCCCCCGTTTTCGCGCAATCTGCGCAGAAGCTCGAGCCTGTAGGTCAAACCACGGGCACTTCGAAAGGCAGCACCTGCAAGGTGGACGTGACGTTTAAACTCACCGAAACGGGAGGCGCCGAAGTCCTTCGCTACAAAGCCAAATGCCGTTTGAACCGCACAGACAAAGCGGATCTCAAAGTAGAGGTGTACCGAATTATTGCCGAACTCGATTTTTCCACGGAAGAATGGTGGGATGGATCCCAAGCGGGCCAAACCTACCAACTCCCCATGAACATTACGCTCCAGTGAAACACCTTCTTTCCTTCCTCCTCCTGGCCCTCGCATGGACCATCGCACCCAGTTGTGACGTCATCACGGAGCCCTTCAAAGAAAACCCCAATCCTGTAGACACTAGTTCGGTCGTCCGCGGCGACACTCTGGTCCAAACCGCACGCGCCGTCTTCATCGAAGACTTTACAGGACACCGCTGCAAGAACTGCCCAAAAGCCTCCAAAGCCATCAAAGCCCTCGATAGTATCTACGGCCCAACCCTCATCATCCCCGTCGCGCTTCACGCTGGCCCTTCAAGCTTCACTGGGGTAACCACGGACTACCCTACGGACTTCACCACCGCGGAAGGAGACGACATCGCCACCCTCTTTGGCATCTTTGCCCTGCCCATGGGCATGGTGCAGCGCGCCGACTACCCAACCGCCCATCAGAAGACCTATACCGCTTGGGCCGGGCTCGCCGCGCAAGAAATTGCCTCCACACCTGAGGCCTTGTTCACGCTTTCCGCAGCCTACGACTCCGTTTCCCGCCAGGCTATCGTTCACTACAGTGCAGCCCTGCAAAATACCCAAACCAATGCCTTAGGCGTCGCCGTCTACCTCAAGGAGTCCCACATCATTTCACCTCAGTTGATGCCAAACAACACGCGCGACGAGTTCTACGTTCACAAGAACGTGCTCCGCGCCGCGCCTCTTGGCCCTACCGGGATCGAAGTCTCTGCTACTGGCGGCTCTGCAGGGCAAGTCTTTACCGGCAGCGCCAGCAAAACCCTGGACCCCCTGTGGAATCCCAAGGAATGCGAGTGGGTGGTCATTCTCTACGACCGCAGCACCTACCGGGTCCTTCAGCCGGCGCAAATCTTCGTATGGTAAAGGGCTAGAGGGCTAGAGGGCTAGAGGGCTAGAGGGCTAGAGGGCTAGAGGGCTAGAGGGCTAGAGGGCTAGAGGGC
>JALQUY010000019.1 GCA_023260615.1 Schleiferiaceae bacterium | reverse complement strand
ACACGCCCCCTTCTAAACCGGCGGTTACCGGCAAGGCCTTCGACTGGCAGGTGCTACGTCGTGTGATGCAGTATGCGTTGCCCTACCGTTGGCAGACCCTAGCGGCAGCCGTGCTATCGGTACTCATGGGGGCCTTGACGACAGCGCGGCCCATTTTTGTTCGAGAGGGGGTAGACGATGCTGTGGCCAAGGCAGATTGGAACGCGTTGTATACGTCGATGATGCTGCTCGGTGGCACTTTGGTGCTGGAAGCGCTGGGACAGTTTGCGTTTATCTATGCGACCAATGACTTGGGGCAACGCGTGATCAAGGACATTCGGATCAAGCTCTTTGGGCGTTTGCTTCACTTCAAAATGCCGTTTTTCGACAAAACGCCTGTGGGGACCTTGGTGACCCGAACTGTATCCGATGTCGAAACGATGGCGGATATATTTTCGGACGGTTTGCTGGTGATTTTTGGCGACCTCTTCAAGATAGTCGTGATGGTTGCGGTGATGTTCTTCCTCTTCGATCCAGCGCTGGTCGCGATTAGTCTTTCGGTCATTCCCTTGTTGTACATCGCAACGCGCTGGTTCCAAAAGAGCATTAAGTCGGCCTTTACGGATGTTCGGAACCAAGTGGCGGCTCTCAATGCCTTTGTACAAGAGCGCATTACGGGTATGGCCATTGTGCAACTCTTCACCCGCGAACGCAAGGAGTACGGACGCTTTGAGGCCATTAACGCCAAGCACCGCGATGCCAATATTCAGTCCATTTGGTATTTCAGCTTGTTCTTTCCCATCATCGAAATGCTGTCTGCCGTTAGTATTGGTTTGGCGATCTGGTATGGCGGTTTGGCTGCCGCAAGTGGCGCAGATATTAGCATTGGCGACCTAACGGCCCTTATTCTCTTTATCAACCTGCTCTACCGCCCGTTGCGTCAGTTGGCGGACCGTTTCAACACGCTCCAAATGGGCATGGTCGCGAGCGATCGCGTTTTAAAGCTGATCGCAGAAGAAGCTGAAATTGAGCCTACAGGTGGGCACTCTGCCACGCAGGTTGCGGGTGAAGTGGCCTTCAAGGGGGTGCATTTCTCCTACCTGCCTGATGAGCCGGTACTAAAAGGCATTGATCTCCATATTCCCGTAGGTGAAACGTGGGCCCTAGTAGGGGCGACGGGCTCCGGAAAGAGCACGCTGGTACACTTGCTAATGGGCTACTATCCCGTTTCGGAGGGTGAGATTCAATTGGATGGCGTCCGATTGCGCGATTGGAATTTGCAGTCCTTGCGCAGCCATGTAGCGCTTGTTCAGCAGGATGTCTTCCTCTTTTCGGATACCGTCCGAAACAACGTCACCGTCTACCGACCGATCTCCGATGAGGCCATCTGGGAAGCTGCAGAAGCCATGGGTATTGCCGAATTCCTGCGCAGCCTCCCCGGCGGCTTGGACTATGACGTCAAAGAACGCGGTGGCATGCTGAGCACCGGCCAACGCCAACTGCTCGCCTTCCTGCGCGCCTACCTCCGTCAGCCGAGCCTGTTAATCTTGGACGAGGCGACTTCCAGCATTGACTCGCAAGCGGAAGAGTGGATTCAGCGCGCCACGGTCGGACTAACAACGGGACGTACCTCGCTCGTCGTGGCGCACCGCTTGGCGACGGTTCTGCACGCGGATCAAATTGTTGTGTTAGACAAAGGGCGCGTGGTGGAACAAGGCCGCCATGAGGAATTGCTGGCCAAAGGCGGGGCCTACGCCAACCTCTACGAAAAGCAGTTTTTCGGGGAGGAATCCTGAGGAAAAAAAAGCGGCCCCGAAGGACCGCTTAATGGTTAGGAGTTTTTATACGAAACCGGTCGATCCAATTGGTAGAAGGGTCCTGTAAAGACGCGGCTGTAGATGCGGAGCGCGGCTACCTCGGTCCAGAAAAAGGTGATGAGCTGGAGGCAAACTAAGATCCACTGATTGGAGCCATCGTGGTTGAGCACCACATCCACTCCAAAAAAGGTGGGGGTGATCGGGAAGCCGCCCATTGCAAGGGCTGAAATCAAGAAGCCCAGTGCGAAGTGCGGGTGGTCGTGGACACTGCCATAGAAAGACTTGAGGTCCATCGGCGCACCTTCTTTTTTAAGTAGGTACAAGGCGGTGTGGCCCCAAATGGCCGCGACAATCGGGCCACTTAAGTAGATGACCCATTCTTCGGTTGTCAATGGCTTATTGGCAGCTGTAGCCGCTAAAATGAAGAATTGTGCCACGACGACGAAGTTCCACGAAACGGTGACGCTTCGGCGTTCGGCTACGGAAGCTAGGACGAGGAGCAAGGCGAAAGCAGAAAGGGCGATGGCCAACCATTCCTTGTGCATGCCCCAGCCCGTTTCTTCCAGTCCAAAGCCCAAGACTCCTACCACCCCAAGGCCAATAACTACCCTGGTGTTTCCGAGAAAGCTCACGGAACGACCGATAGCCTTGAAGGGTTTCCAGAGGAGACTGCGCATGGCGCGGTCCAAACGGAATTCTTGGATGGAGAGGGTCAATAAACTAGCATGCCAACGGCTAGGAATCCAGGATTTAGAGCGGCCACTGTGCAATTCTCCAAAGAACTGCTGGTGCAATTTGTAGTGTTGGATGGAACTCGAAACGAGAAGCTGGTAGGCCCTGAAAATGGCATGGCTGGCAATGTGAAAGACAGCTATATACGTCCAGCCTAGGGCCAATTCGATGAAAATCAATCCGATTTGCGCCAAGGCCATGTAGGCGATTTGGGTTTTAATGCTGGATTGATAGCGCGCAATGGCACTTCCTACCAAGGCGGTAACTCCTCCCATGGCTGCAACGATCCAAGGCAGGCCGGGAATCTGCTGCCATAAATCCGCAGTTTTGAGGAGCAAAATGGCACCGATGTGCAAGGAAAGCGCCCCGTAAAACAAGGCGGATGAGGTGCTTGGTCCTTCCATAGCACGTGGCACCCAGGCGCTGAAGGGAAATTGTCCGGATTTGACTGCCGCGGCTAGTAAGAGGCCTAGCCCAATCCCCCATGCCACTCCCATGTGATCCGCCGGTATGTGGAAGTGATGAAACGCACTGAGGGTATTTTCCCCGTGAAAGTGGGTGTGCAAGAGCCAAATCGAGAAGAGCAAGCCAATGTCCGCGAGTCGGTAATAGGTCAAGGTTTTCAGCGCATTTTTCACCGAATGGTAACGCTCTCGGAAGAAGCCAATGAGCAGGAAGGAGGTGATGCCAAGCACTTCCCAGCCCATGAGCAAGGTCTCCAGATTATCCGCGAAGACCACAATTTGGTAACTCAATAAAAAGAGCAACAGGGTGGCGAAGAACCGTTTAAAGCCCTGCTCACGGTGTAAGTAGGTTTTAGAAAATTGAGCGACCAAAAAGAAGATTACGGTCCCCAATCCTGCCAAGGATAGGCTTGTGCCGGTACTAGCTAGGCGGAATTCAAATTCGGTACTACCGATGAGCCATGCGGGGGATTCCCAATGGGTCGTTTGCAGACCGCCCAAAAAGTAGCCGAGCGTCAGGGCCAATAGGCCAGCGCCTTGAAAGAGGACCGCCACTTTGGTTTTCCAAATGATCCAACGCTCCGAGGTGGAACGAAGGATGACCACCCCTAGAAAGGCCACTAGCGGCCACAGGGTGCTGAGTAAGAGGAGCGTGTTCATACCAGTTCGGGTGCCATGTGTGCTACAGGCAGGTGTTCGTGAGTAGTTTCAATGACGGATTGACTTTGCGCATGCGAACGCTGGCGGAACCAGCTGCTTCGGTCCGCCATGAGTGGGGTCTTCATTGCATGCGGCGTGAAAGGCTCCATGCGTCCTTTTTGGAAACGGTAAAAGCGCTTCTCCACGGGATGGTAGACCATGAGGTGAATCCATTCGTTTTGGTACCATTCCAGCATCGCGGGCTCGGCAGAAATCACCCGGAGCACAACGGCTGGGTCGTGTTCGACAATAAGCATCAAGCGAACCGGGTCATGAATTTCGACCATTTGGATCGGCAAACCCGTGCGCAAGTCTCCGTCGGAGCTGTTGGCCACCCCCAAGAGGCCTACCACGTTGTGCGGTAGCTTGGAGCCTGCCCCTAAGCGCTGGGGATCCACGCGCGAAAAGTAGTATTCCAAATTAATGCCTCCGCAAACGGGACCAATCGGCCGCAAAACACCCGCGAGCAAGGTGCCATCGGGGTCCTGTGTGTGGTTGTACGAGTTCAAGAAAGCTCGACGGTCCAAGAAGAGGTGCTTCGTATGTGCACGCTCGCCAATGATACACAGGGCGTTGGTCGCGTGGTTGTACTCGGGGCGGGGCTCAAAAATGGAGGCTGAACGGGCTTTGACTTGCGCTTGGTACGCGTCGGCTGTGGATGCAAGGGGCTGCTCCGCAAAACGTCGACTGCGCTCCCGTGCGTTCCAGTTCAGGGCCTTCTTAAAGCTCAAGTCATGACGTTGGTGGGCCAACTGGAGTTCGGTGGGGAGTTCCTCGGTGCCATAAAATAGGACTTCGTCGCTTGCGGTGTCGTGTAGGGCTGCAACAAACTGGGTGCTTTCGGGCAAAATCAATCCGCGTTGGGCCAGCAAAGCCCGAACGTCTGGGTGGTTAGCCATGAAGGAGAACACCTTCGCATTGATGGAACCTGGCTTTCCGCTGCAGGCGCCGCAATCGTAGGCGCTCACATAGGGGTTGTTTGCGGAGCTAGAGCCATGCGCCACTATGTAAATCAGAGGCGCAAAATTCTGACGAAGTCCCGTGCTTTTGAGGACTCCCTCGACCCGGTCGGCCATTTGTTCCAAGGTAAAGCCCACCTGCAAGCCTTTGATTTTGGGGCTGCCTTCTACGTGCAAAATATCCAATTCAGGTTGATCGCTCATATGCAAACCGGCGGCGGCTCGAAATGCACGGTGTTCCGGAAAAAACAGGTCACCTATCCAGCGGAAACCGATGCGTATGCCCCAAAGGCCCGTCCAGGCTACATTGAATAAAAGGGATTTGTTCCCGGGTGCGTGGGCAAGATCGGTTTTGCGCTTGCGTTGTCCCGAGGTTTCTCGAATGAGGAAGCCAGGCGTGACCGGGGCGGGGCATTGCTTGTGAAGCTCTTGACTTCCAACGGGTTGGTAGTAAAATTCCACCCCAAAGAAGCCAGGGGTTCCGAGTGTCTCACAGTGTGGGTCCTCCGTTTCGAGGTGGCGGCGAAGGGAGCACTCGCGGTCATCGATACAGAATAATGCCTGGAAGGAGGCTTTTTCAACCGGTTGGGCTTTGGTGGTACTGCCCAATCCTGCGAGTACCTCGTGGTAGTAGGTCCATTCAAACGCCTCTTGCCAACGTTGGATCACCGTGTAGAGTTCTTGTTCCGTGTGAGGGGCGAAGAGTTCTGCTTCTGTCAGCAAAGCTGAAAACTTCGGAAACGCTTTACCTCGGTGCCATAAGAGGTCACATTCTAGGATCAATTCGACCCGTACTAGGTCTTCCAAGGATACATGACGTGCATCGAGCAAAATGGAAGGTTGCTTTGCCATCGTGGCGATCAGTCCGGACCAACCGGGATGGCTGAACTGCTGGTCGTACAGGTAGGTGGCGTAGCTCTCTGGGCTTTGACAGAGTTCGTGAAGCAAGGCTTCAAGGGTAAGTGCCTCGCTTTGGAGTAGTTGGGCCGCTTTTTTGGTCTTGAAAAACGAAAAACTGGATTGAGACTCTAAGGCTTTAAGGGCAGCCCAAAGGCCTTCTGCTCGACCTGGGAAGGGCTCTTGGGAGATGCCTTGATCTAGGTATGCCGCGATAAACCGGAAAAGGCGTGGGTGTACGGCTTCATCGAGATCAAAGGCCAAGTCATCCAGCCACTGTTTCCGGCTCTGTCCCACGCGTGCCACCCGAACCATGGAATAGGGCTGAACGCAGAGTTTGTGCATCCAGGCATCCCGATTTTCGGCGCCGTGGGCTTGATCTAGAACATCATGTAGGACCGGAGTTGATATTCGTCCAGCCTCGTATAGGGCGCGGTATTCTTTAAGACTGAGTGTAGTGTTGAAGCCAAAGGTTTCTGAGGCACTAAAGAGGGCCTCGAAAAATGGGTACTGCTGAAAGGCGTGCAGCGAATTGTGGTGGACGAATTCGCGCATCGCATTTTGGGCAGGAAGCAAATGCTCCAGGGTATGGAGCACATGCGCTGCGTCAAATGTGGAAGAATGCATGATTCTTACTGGAGGTAATATTGATATTGGAGTACAAGTCCCCATTTGCGGGGACCCTGTAAATAGTTGCCGTTGGACAACGTGAAGGTGGGCCGGTTTTCCAAATCCAGGGAGATCTTGCTGCGGTGCGCATTCTCCAGCCAGTTAACGCCTGCGTGCACTAGTGCAACGGGGTATTCTATGGCTTGATAGTCAGAAACCGTGGCAGAGGCGTAGCCTTGAAAGCGTCGGCCTTGGGCATCCGGAGCAAAGGCATAGGCAAACTGCGTGTACAGCGTTTGGCCTGTACCGAACATCGGGTAGGCATTTCCGGTCATGGAAGAAACGCCTTTGGAAGGGTCCATGCTGGTACCCGGGTTCATGATTCCGTTGTAGCGCAGGTAGTTTGGTCCATAGTTCATGTGAAAAATGCCCGCATAAGCGGTTAGCACATGCTTTCCTTCGTGTAAGGGGGCGTCCAAAAACAAGGCGGCACTCATCAGTGCCAGTGGGCTGTAAACGGTATCGCTACCTTCGCTATGCCAAAGGGCATTCCTTTGGTAGATGCCGCCCAATTCCAAGTTCAGGATGCGCTTCTTGCCCAAATAGGTGCCAGCCATGTAAGGGGTTGTGTGCGCCTCTTGGTCCAAAAACTGGATCAAGAACAAGCCCTGGTACTGCTTGCTGCGACCGACGCCGGCAAAGGTGGAGGCGTCGGACAGCGGTACCGAAGGTTTTCCATTCGTGGCAATCCAGAAGGGGTCGGTTGCCGCAATTCGGTAATCGAACATTCCAACTTGGCCGCGCGCATAGAGGGATAATTTTCGGGCAAATTCATCCGTCATATCCACGGTCGCCTGCGCAAACACTGGAACGTCCATCGTCGCGATGGTGCCGACGCTGGGTTGACTGAATCGACTTAATCCATTGAGAATCGTCAAGCCGCCTCCCACTTTGAGGGCGTTGGGCTGCGGCAGCAAGGTGCGTTCAATGAGCGCATCATGGACGAAGAGCTGGCCCTTTCTGTTGCCGCCAAAGCCAGAACTCACCGCGTTGACATTGTTTTGGCCTACCTGCATATAGATGAAGGTGTGCTCGTCCACTTGGCCGTAGACTTGGACCCGTGTTCGTCGTAGGCCCAGATCTAGCGTTTGGCTTTCGGGTTTATCCGCTACCAGCGTGCCTGGATTGCTTTGGTTAGCGCGAAGCCAAACTTGGCTTAAATACGTGGCCTTCAAATAGTGACTCCCTGTCTCGTTGAGTTTTAGAGTGAGGTTCTGTGCATGAAGGGAAGAGATGGCCATCCCTAGGATGGCCATCGTCTTGGTCCAATGGCGCGACATCCTTTACGCGTTTTTAGGACGACGCTTGGTCGCTAATGGGTGCTCTGACTTAGAAGTCAAGGCCTCTTGACCTGTTACCTGCACCTGTCCGCCAGAACGTTGGTAGTCATGCTCATAGTCGTGAAGAAGTTCCATAAAGCTGTGGTCGATCAAGTGAATTTCACTCAAATCAATGTCCACTTTTTTCCCTTTTGGAACCGTTTTCAGCGCTTTCTGCAAGCCTAAAATATTCGTAAATGCAGCCGTAGAGCGCAAGATGACCTTTACCGAATCACCCGTTTCTTGAATTTCCACCTGTGGTTTGAAGAGGCTGCTCAACTTAGCGCCTGAGGCCAAGTGCAAGATGAGCTGGAGCACGATGCCCGCAGCTATTCCCACGAGAAGATCTTCTGCAAGGGTAACGGCGATGGTAATCAAGAAAATGGCCAATTGGTCGCGTCCCACTTTAGCGGTGGCCTTGAATAAGGCGGGCGAGGCCAAACGGTAGCCGGTAAAGACGAGCATGGCAGCCAATCCAGACAAGGGTATGAGGTGTAGGATGCCAGGGACTAGGGCGACAAAGGCCAATAAAAATGCCCCGTGGAAGAAGTTTGACCAGCGCGTTTTCGCCCCGTTGTTGACGTTGGCACCAGAGCGGACGACCTCAGCAATCATAGGCAAGCCACCTACTAGGCCCGCCAAGGTATTGCCTAAACCTACCGCCAAGAGGTCGCGGTTGGTATCTGATTTTCGTTTGTAGGGATCTAATCCGTCGACGGCTTTAACAGTGAGCAAAGATTCCAGGGAGCCGACCAAGGAAAACATGAGGATGTACTTTAAGGAAGTGGCGCTAAAGACTTGACTGAAGTCAGGAAGCGTGACACCGTCGAGCATATTGTTGGGCAACGTTACGAGAAAGTCGGGTCCAATAACGAAGTCGTCATGGAGAAATAGGTAATGATGCGTATGCTCCAAGTCGAAGTAGGCACCCAGCGCCATGGCCAAGAGGAGGACGACCATTTGGGCCGGTAGCTTTTTAAGCAAGGGGTGCTTGAGGAACGGAAACGCAATCAAGACCGCCAAGCTCAAAAGTCCAATGGCCGAAATTTCTGGGTTGGCATGGCGGAGGATGGAGGGTAGTTCCAACAGCAAGCCCAAGGGGCTTTTGGCGGTAGGCTTAACCCCTAACATGACTGGGAATTGCTTGAGGATAATGATGATACCAATGGCGGCCAACATGCCGTGTACGGCAGACGTTGGGAAGAAGTCCACAAAGCGGCCGAACTTAAAGGTGGCAAACAGGACTTGAATGATGCCGGTGGCTACGACGACCGCGAGCGCTAGTCGGTACCCGGTGTACGCATCACCTTGACCCAAGTCCGCTACGGCAGCGACGGCAATCGCAATGAGTCCAGCAGCAGGACCTTTAATGGAGACGCGAGACCCCATAATGGGGGATACGACGAGTCCGCCAATGATGGCGGTAAAAATGCCTGCAATGGGCGGGAATCCGCTGGCCATGGAAATGCCTAGGCAGAGGGGAAGGGCGATGAGAAATACGAGGAAACCGGACGTTAAATCGTTTAATCCGTTTTCCTTCAAGCCGGCAAAGCCGTCTTTGGGAAGTGCTTTCATGAGGTGTAAGGTGTTTTGTGAAAATGGGGGTAAGTCTCCGGGGGAGGTGCCAACAAAAACAGCTTAAATCAAATGATGAGTTTCCGGTACGTGATGTAGTAGGGGGTAGGAGATGTTCGCGCGGGTTGCGGCGTGGCCTCCCGACGCGGAAGGCGGTAGGCGTGCGCGCAGAGGCACAGGGATTTTGCAAACGAAGACACGCCGTCTTCCTCGCTGTCCGATGCATCATCAGGCTCTACATCCTCGCTAAAGTCGTATTCTTCAAACCCTATTGGAAAGCCAAACAGGGGAAAGTCTTGTGCAGGGCTCAGTTCACTGCCTTCAACCACAAAGGCAGCGGAAGGGTCCGAAGAAGTGGTTTCTGCATACGCCTGTGCTTGATTTCCTGTCCAGAGGAGAGGAAACCACATCAAGGTGGCAAAAAGGATTCGGAACAACTTCATGATGGACATGGGTCTCAAAGCGCGTGCCAAAGGTATTGGAATTTTAGACCTGCAGGAGCGACTTGGGATCCTGAATGTGAATGTGGGGCACGTAGGTCGCCAGAAGTTCCTGAAATTCGGGCATTCGGGTGATTTGGACGGCAATGATTCGGCCCTCTTGAAGTTCAAAAAACGCATAGGTCCCCTCGTCAAAGGCATAGGCATGCACGCGCGGATAGGGGCCAAAACTTCCAATCCGAAGCCCCCAACCGCCAAAATCCCCGATAGGGCTGGCTTTAGCGATGTAAACACCCTGTATAGCCTCCCAGGAACGCCACTTCCAGGACCACACAAAGGGTCGGTAAATCACGCCAACGCCCCGGGCATTGATCCGCAAGCGGCACCAGGACATAATCATGGCGGCCACCCCGGCTTCGAGCGCAATCACACTGAGGAGGACCCAAAAAAGGGTAGGTCCCTCTTCTGTTGGGCGGCCAGCGAAGTATGCAGCCAAATCGTTCCATCCCACAGAAATGATAATAGTCAAAGTCGTCGTAAGACTGATGCCCATGACAATTAAGAAGGCAGGCGGAATGCGGAATTGATCGCGGTACTCCATAGTTGTAAAAGTACGCGTAGAACAAATGACGTTAAAAGATGTTTGAACATGTTGTGCGCACTGTATATTTGCCCACGATTGTAAAACATGTTTAAACATCAAATTCAAATGAAAAAACTTCTTTCTCTTTCTGCTGCGGCTTTGTTGGCTGTAGCTTGTGGTCAAGGCACGCTAGATGCTACGGACGCTCAAGATGCTGCCCAAGGCGGCCAAACCTTTACAGTTGATGCAGCAGCTTCTGGTATTGAATGGTACGGTCACAAGCCTTTCGTAGAGAACTACGGACACGGCGGTACATTAGCTATCATAGAAGGTATGGTCGGCGTTGAGAACGGCGCTTTGGTGTCAGGTAACTTCGCCTTGGACATGAACAGCATCGTTTGCACGGACGAAGCACTTCCCCAAGAGAAGAAAGACTACTTGGTGGGCCACTTGAAGAGTGCCGACTTCTTTGCGGTAGACAGCTTTGCGGTCGCTACGTTTGAAATCACGAACGTTGAAACGAAAGAGGGCGAGTACAACAGTTTGATTTCCGGCAACTTGACCTTGCGCGGTGTGACCAACAACATCCAGTTCCCTGCAAACGTAACCGTCGCTGATTCTGTGTTGACCTTGACGGCACCTCAGTTCAACATCGACCGCAAGCAGTGGGGTGTTACCTACGCGTCTACGAGCATCGTGGATTTGGCAAAAGACAACTTGATCTCCGACGATTTGGGCATCAAGATTTCCGTTACTGCTAAGCTGTAATCAGCTAGCCGTTGATTGGGTGAAGGCCCCGGCGGAAGCCGGGGCTTTTTTTATGCCTCGGGGTGAAGCAGCTGTGAAAAGGCCGCTTCCAAAGTGGGGTAGCGGTAGGTAAATCCGATATGCTCCCATTTGGCTGCAGAACATTTGGTGCTCATCAAGCCTACTTGGGCCATTTCACCGAGGGCGAGACGTAAGGCCCACGCCGGTACAGGAGGAAAAAAGTAGGGGCGTTTTAGGCTGCGGGCGAGGGCTTTTGAAAAATCTGCATTCGTTACCGAATACGGTCCCACCCCGTTCCAAACTCCTTCGGTCGGGTGTTCCGCGAGGTAGATAAATTGGCGGGCCAAATCTTCCACATGGATCCAAGGCATCCAATGGCGTCCATTGCCTAAGGGCGCGCCCAACCCAAGTTTGAAAACGGGGAGCAAGGTGGCCATGACGCCACTTCCAGGCCCAAGGACAATGCCAATGCGCACCTTGGCTACGCGGAGTCCCAGGTCGGCTATGCGGTCAACACTGGCCTCCCATTGATGCACCACTTCTCCCAGGAAGCCCTGGGGTTCGCCGTCGTGTTCCGTGTAGAGATGATCCGGATGGTTGGGGTAAATACCCACAGCGGAGGCGCTAATCAGTGCCTCAGGACGCTTATGGGCCGGGAGCTGAGCGATGGCAGCCTCCAGGGTGGCGCTGCCTTTGACTCGGCTATCCAGGATGGCGGCTTTGTGCTTGGCCGTCCAGCGTTCAGCCACGTTGGCGCCGGCTAAGTGGATGATGTGCGTGACGCCTTGGAGCGCCTGGGGATCCAGGGTGCCTAGGGAGGGATCCCAATGGAAGCGGTTGGGCGCGGGGGACGTTCGGGTCGAAAGGTGCCGAACCACATGGCCCTGCTGCTCCAAAAGGCGTGTAAGGGCTTGGCCGACCATGCCCGTTCCCCCAGTTATCAAAAACGTGTGCATCATGGACAAAAGAACCGCATTTTTGCGTCAGAGTTCAAGGTATGCACGAATTACGACCACATTCTGGATGGGAGAGCCGGTACCGGGCGACGGAGGACCCACGCTGTCCCTTTTATTTAGAGCAAGGCGCTCCTGAAATGGGCTATCACCGCATGTACGATTTTGTCATTCACCCCGAATGGGACAGCGTCGGCTGCGAAACGCTCTTTGTGAAGCAAATCTTCGCAGACTACGAGCAAGGCTACGTCGTTCTGGAGCTGATTGGCGAATGGAACGATGCCGTCCACAACGATGTGATGGAGGTGAAGCGGCGGTTTGCCGATCCATTGCTTGCGCAAGGCATCGATAAATTTCTACTCCTCGCGGACAATCTGCTCAACTTCCATGCAGGCGAGAGCGATTACTACGCGGAATGGGCAGAAGAAACAGAAGGGGGTTGGGTGGTTATGCTCAATGCCCGGGATCACATCCTTCAGGATTTGACGGATGCGCGCTTGACGCGCTATGTTTGGGCAGGTGAGCGCTACCGATTTGGGGGATGGCGCACGCAAGATCCACTCGCCTTGTGCCAAGGCGTGGACCAAATGATTCAGCGACAATTGGGTTTTTAGAGGCGGTACATCCACCCTTTGGGGTCGGCGGTACGTCCGTAGCGAAGGTCGGCAAGCGCATTTTTGACGCGCATCGCGACACCGTCTGCCGGTGCGGGTACGGGGATGACTTCGCCTTGGTAGCCCAGACCGTCAATGGGACTAACCACGGCAGCGGTACCCATGCCAAAAGCTTCCTGCAAGCTGCCATTCTTGGCGGCTTCCACGATTTCATCCACAGAAATGCGGCGCTCTTCCACGGGGATGCCCCATTCTTTGGCCAGGATGAGGATGGACTCGCGCGTGATGCCTTCCAAAATGCGGTCCGAAAGCGCGGGCGTCACCAAGGTGCCATTCACCACAAAGGCCACGTTCATAGTTCCAGCCTCTTCCAGGTAGGCATGCTCTGCGTGGTCGGTCCACAACACTTGGTTGAATCCCTCTTCCACAGCACGACGCGTGGCCAAGAATGCACCGCCGTAGTTGCCGGCGGCTTTGGCGTAGCCTACGCCACCCTGAGCGGCACGCGTGAAGTGCTGTTCAATCTTGACTTTGACGGGCTTGGTGTAGAGCTCGCCCACTGGGCTGGTGACAATGGCAAAGGTGTATTCTTCCGAGGGGCGAGCAGCCACAAACTCTGAAGAGGAGAACAAGAAGGGGCGGAGGTAGAGCGCCGTGTTTTCACCGCGGGGAACCCATTCTGCATCCAGGCGGATGAGTTCGCTCAAACCTTCCATGAAAATTTCTTTGGGGACCGCTGGTATGAGCATGCGCTCGCCTGATTTGTTTAGGCGTTCCCAGTTGCGTTCAGGGCGGAAGATGGCGATGCCCCCGTCCGCTTGGCGGTACGCTTTCTGGCCCTCAAAAACCGCTTGGCCGTAGTGCAACGCGTGCAAGCCAAGGCCTTGTTTTAAGGAGCTGTAGGGCTGAATGACACCTTCTCCCCACTGACCGTTCTTGTATTCACAGATAAAAACGTGGTCGGACAATCCAGCACCAAAACCAAGGTTGTTAAAATCAATGGTAGAAATGCGGGACTCGGTAGTAGGAATGACTTTCATGCGCGTATCAAGGAAGGGTTCAAGGGTCGGCTTGTTAGCCGGTGCAAAGGTACAAAGGATTGATTGTACCTTTGTCAAAAGCCAAACAATGAAACGCATTTTGATCCCTGCAGTGGCTGTACTAGCTGCCTGCACCAGCCCTGAAGCGCAACCTGAAGCGCAGATCTCCTACGACTACTTTGGTGACACAGTTCAAGTGGCCGATACCACCTCTTTGTCTGCCCTCTTGGCGCAGCTACAGGGCGGAACGGATTCCGTTTATGGCACCTTTGCAGCGCCTATCTCTTCGGTTTGCCAAGTAAAAGGCTGCTGGATGCAGTTGGATTTGGGCAATGGCGAAGAGGCGCTGGTTCGCTTTAAAGACTACGGCTTCTTTGTTCCCATGGATGCGGCTTCCGAGCTGGCTTTTGTGGAAGGTGGCTTGAAGGTCGACACCTTGTCCGTGGACTGGTTGCGTCACCAAGCGGAAGACGCGGGAGCCTCGGATTCTGCCATTGCAGCAATCACTGAACCGAAAATCAGCTATTCGGTGCTCGCCACAGGAGTGGCACTCGCTCAGAAGGAACGCGCGGCGGCCGCTGATGAGGCGGAAGAGCATGACCACAGCAGCCATGAACATTAATCGAAAGGCCTGGTCAACAGGCCTTTTTCTTTGGGCCCTTGCCTTGGCGGTGGGCTGTCAAAATTCGGGAGCCGAATCCACGGAGGAGTCGGCAGAAACGCCCACGCGCAGTGGCCTGTACCAGGCGAGCGAACTGGCCTTGACCATGCGAGACATGGCGAAAGACATGGAATCCCTTCGCCAGAAGGCCGATGAAGGCACTTTAACCGTTGAAGAGGTGGATGCCTTGATGCAGACGCACCAAGCCATGGCGTCCGATGCACCGACTAAACCCGAAGATATCAAGCCCAGCTTTGCAGGGTATTCAGAGGCCTACTTGAGCCAATTAGAGGACTTGCGGGCCGCCATAGAACAACAGGTGAGCCGCGAAGAGCGCCTAGACGCTTTCAATGCGGCCATTGCCACCTGCGTAGCCTGCCACCAAGACCACTGCCCGGGTCCCATTCCGCGCATTCAAAAAATCAAAGTCCAGCCGTGAACACGCGGGTCATGACCCGCGACGGAAGTCCTTCGTTGGAAAGCCACCGTTGGGGCTGTGCCTTCCATTCGCGCCACGGTGCGTTGACGGAGGCCTTGCACGTGTACGTCCAAGAGGGACTAGCTCACGCGGCCGCTCAGACTGCGGGCCCGCTCCAAATCCTCGAAATGGGTGCCGGTACGGGACTCAATGCGGCCTTAGCCTTGGACTGGGCCCAGCAACAGGGCCGCGAACTTCATTACATGGGCATCGATCTGGCCTTGCCGGAGCAGGAAGCCTGGGAAGCCTGGCGGGATAGTTGGCCGCAGCGTCCTAGTTGGATGGAAAAGGCGCAGCGCATCCGAGATGCTTGGGCAGCGGGTCAGCGCTTTGTAGAAAAGGGGCTCTCAGCAACCTATGTGCCAGGCTTGGCCTCCGAAGTATCTCTGCCCAGTGGCATGCACTGCGTGTTTTACGATGCTTTTTCGCCCACGCAACAGCCCGAACTCTGGACCTCCGACGCCCTAGCTCCTTGGTTGGCCGCGTTGCATCCCCAAGGCTATCTCGTGACCTATTGCGCCCGAGGGCATGTTTTTAGGGCCATTCGTGCCTTGGGCTACCGCGTGGAGCACGTGCAAGGCCCTCCTGGAAAGCGGGAAATGCTGCGCGCCTCCGTAGTTTCGCACCGATGAAGCGTTACACCCACCGAATCTATGGCTTTCTCCAGCGCCCCACCGGAGAGGTGCTGGTCGCACTGGAACGCTTCAAAGACCGCCCGCTGATCAAATTCCCGGGCGGCGGGCTCGAATGGGGGGAAAGCCATACAGAATGCTTAATCCGCGAGTTCCAAGAGGAACTGCACCTGGACATCCGTGTTGGGGACTGCGTCTTCTTCAATGATTTCCCGGTCATTTCCGCCTTTGACGCCGACGTCTATGTGCAAGCCTTTTTCTACCGCGTAGAGGCGCTGGAGGATGCAGCTTTGGAGACTTTGGACGTCGTGGAAACTTGGGAGGTACCCGCGGAGAATGGAGAGCAATTTAAATGGGTGAGACCGGAAGACTTAGATCCCGCAAGATTCACCTATGCCATTGAGCAGGCGGCTAGCCGCGCGTGGCTGGCCGAAGCCAAGAGCCAGAAATAGGGCAGATCGGCTGCCAATCTCCTTTGCAGGTGGCCACGGTATTCAAGAAATACCCTTCCGCTTTGCGGGCAGCGCCAAGGGTATGGGCCTCCCATGCGCCGCCGGACGGACTTGAACCTACATACACATGCATGCGCCCAAAGAGGTCAATGCCCAGCGCATCGCTCAGGGCGGTCAAGGCCTTCATGCGGCTGTCGATCGAGCATCCACTGGCTGCGTGGGCGCGCTCGTCCACGGCCAGCGCGATCAACCGCTGATCCACGGTCGTGAAGCCCGCCTCAACGGGCGTTCCATGGGCAGCCCAGTCTTCGCAAAGGGCGGTCAAATGCGTGTGTACCAAAGCGTTTTGCTCTTCCGACCAGGGCTGTGCGGCAGAGAAGCACCAAAATCGACTTTCGGCGGGCAGCGATTCCCAAGATTTAAGCGCCATGCGACTGGTCTAGAGCTTCCGCAATGTCCAGCACTTTCACAGAGCCTTCTTTCTCAAAATGCTTGACGCCGTCCGTGAGCATGGTATTGCAGAAGGGGCATCCCGTGGCGATGACGGCGGGTTCTGCCTGCAAGGCTTCTTCCGCGCGCTCGTGGTTGATGTCCTTGTTTCCTTTTTCGGGCTCCTTGAACATCTGAGCCCCGCCCGCACCACAACAGAGGCCGTTCTTTTTGCAGCGCTTCAATTCGATGAGGTCGGCTTCCAACTGCCCGAGCACCTCGCGTGGCGCTTCGTATTCATTGTTCACGCGGCCTAGGTAGCACGGGTCGTGGAAGACCACGCGCTTGCCTTTGAACGCACCGCCTTCTACTTTCAATTTGCCTTCCTTTAACAAGGTTTGCAAGTACTGGGTGTGGTGGAAGACTTCGTAGGTGCCGCCGAGCTCCGGATATTCGTTCTTGAGCGTATTGAAACAGTGGGGGCAGGTGGTTACGATGCGTTGTACCTCGTAGGCATTGAGAACCTCAATGTTGGCCAAAGCCTGCATTTGGTAGAGAAACTCGTTGCCGGCGCGGCGGGCGGGATCTCCCGTACATCCCTCTTCCGCACCCAAGATGGCAAAGCTTACGCCGGAACGGTGCAGCAAACGGGCAAAGGACTTGGTAATGCGCTTCGCGCGGTCGTCGTAGCTCCCCGCGCAGCCTACCCAAAAAAGTACGTCCGGCTTTTCTCCGCGTTGAGTGAGTTCGGCTAGGGTAGGAATGTGCAAGGGCTCGCTCATAAGGTCTTAGTCTTCAAAAACTTCGATCGTGGCAGGCTTGCGTACCAAATCCGTAAAGGCTCCGGTATAGCGCGTGGCACGAACGATGTGGTTGTCAATCCAGTGGTAGTTGCCGCCTCGGGGCTTGCCCATCAGCAAACCGTGGTAGGGGAAGCCGTGGCGCTGGAGCCAGGTTTCCGTCACCTCGCGGTGTTCTTCTGTGCGCGACGTGAAAAACGTGATCACATGGCCCTCTGCGTACCATTTTTGAATGGTCTCGAGGGCATCCACGTACACGGCTGCCGTGGCCATGCGTTCGGGTTCCTCGTTGGGAATGTCGTCGCAAATGGTCCCGTCAATGTCGATCAAGTAGTTCTTGACATCTTCAGGGAGAACGGGGCTGATTTTCTGTCCGTTAACGGTAATTTCTTGGAGGTCCTTGGTGCTCATCCGCAGTTAGTTTTCTGTGGTCCACAGCGCACGGTCCGCCTGAGGGTAGGCCCAGGGGGCGCCGTTGTTTTCCACATTGTTCATCATAGTGTTCAGCGAGGCAGGCGCAGCGGATTCTTCCATCACCAGGTACTGCCTCATTTGCTGGATGATGTCCAAGGGGTCGATGTTCAGGGGGCAGGCCTCCACACAGGCATTGCAAGTGGTGCAGGCCCAAAGCTCTTCGCGGCTGATCCAATGATCGAGCAGCGTATCGCTGTTTTCAGGGGTTGTAAGGAGTTGTTCGACGCGGTCGCGGGTCGCCATCATGATTTTCCGAGGCGATAGCAGTTTGCCGGTCTGGTTGGCCGGGCATTCGCTGGTGCAACGTCCGCATTCGGTGCAGCTGTAGGCGTTCAGTACATTGACAAAGTGCAAGTCTTCAATGTCTTTGGCGCCAAAGCGGGCGGGAACTTCGGCCGAATCAGGTACATAGCTAGGGTCCAGCATCGCCTTGATTTCACGCGTCACGGAGGACATGGCGGGAATTCGGCCACGTGCGCTCAACTTGCTGTACCAGGTATTTGGGAAAGCTAGGATGATGTGGAAGTGCTTACTCTTGGGCAAGTAGTTCAAAAAGGCCAAAATTCCAATGAAGTGGAACCACCAGGCACCCTCCATCCACAGGTGCAAGGCCTCTGGACTCAAGCCGGCAAATAGTGGGGCCAAGGCTTGAGCCACCACAAAGGGAGCGTGCCCGTCCGGCAAGGCCGCTTCCGCCGCGTTCATAATCAACAGGGCCGCCATGAGGACGATTTCTGTGTAGAGAATGATGGCTGCGTCTTGCTGGGGCCATCCCGTCAAGTCGCTGTGGGTGAATCGAGCAATGCCACCAAACCAGCGTCGAAGCAAGAACACCACGCAGGCCACAATGACCAAAATGCCCAGAATTTCAAAGAAGTTGATCGCTGCGGTATACATGCCGCCAAGAGGCGCTTGTAGGATGCGGTGCTGTCCGGTGATACCGTCCAGGAGGATTTCTAGGACCTCCAAGTTGATGAGCACAAAACCCACGTAAACAATGAGGTGAAAGAAGGCAGCAAGGGGTCGAGCACCCATTTTGCCTTGCCCTAAGGCTACACGGGCCATGGTTT
>JALQUY010000199.1:962-1235 GCA_023260615.1 Schleiferiaceae bacterium | reverse complement strand
TAGTTCAGCTGCAAATGTTTTGGGGTACATAAGTGAAGTAAACGAATTAGAAGCCAAAAACAATCCTAATTTTCAACAAGGAGAATTAATTGGAAGTAGTGGTGTAGAAAAATCATACGATTCAATTCTACGAGGAATAAAAGGAAAAAAGTTTTTACATAGAAATCGATTAAACAAAATTATCGGAAAATATAAAGACGGTGAATATGATACGCTAGCTGTAAACGGTCAAGATATTACCTTAACAATTGATAGTGAACTTCAGCAATATGG
>JALQUY010000199.1:0-952 GCA_023260615.1 Schleiferiaceae bacterium | reverse complement strand
TAATGTCTGGAAAACGTGGTGGAATTGTTGCTATAGAACCCAAAACAGGGGAAATACTAGCACTTATATCTTCTCCTACGTACAATCCAAATATGATGGTTGGAAGACAAAGAGCTTACAACTCAACCATTCTTATGGATGAAAAAAACCTCGACAAGCCCATGTATGATAGAAGTCTACAGGCAACATACCCCCCAGGTTCACCTTTTAAACTTATCAATGCTCTTATAGGACTGCAAGAAGGTGTTATTGATGAAAACTCTGGAGTATATTGTTATGGTGGTTATAGATATGGAAATAGAAAAGGTGCTTTTCAAAAATGTCATTGTGATATTTTTGGCGGTCCAATTAGATTACATACTGCTATTTCTAAATCATGTAATAGCTATTTCTCTACAACGTATCGAAAAATAATTGACAATGCAGAAACAGCAACTGTTGGGATGGATATTTGGAGCAATCATGTAAAAAGTTTTGGGCTGGGAAACTATTTAGGATACGATTTACCTTCAGGTCAGAAAGGATTAATTCCAGATGGCAATTATTATGATTCTCGCTACAAATATTCTTGGGGACCAACTACAAATATATCCAATGCAATTGGACAAGGTGAAATTTTAACCACACCAATTCAATTAGCAAATGTTACTGCTGCAATTGCCAATAAAGGGTATTTTTTCACACCACATGTTTTAAAAAAATCAAATGGCAAAGACATTACAAACCCTAAATATACAAAACCTAAAAAAACAACTATAGATTCTAAATATTTCGACCCTATCATAGAAGGAATGCACGAAGTTTTTAAAACTGGAACAGGAAAATGGAGCAACATAAAAGGAATTGACATTGTTGGTAAAACAGGGACGTCAGAAAACTTTACCATTATTGATGGTGTTCGAAAACAATTAAGAGACCATTCTATTTTAATTGCTTTTGCTCCTAAAGATGA
>JALQUY010000198.1 GCA_023260615.1 Schleiferiaceae bacterium | reverse complement strand
CCAATGCACGAGAGATGCCCAAACGGATAGCTTCCGCTTGGCCGGTGATGCCACCGCCTTCTACGTTCACTTTTACGTCGAACTTGCCGATCGTCTCCGTCAAGGAGAACGGCTGGTTCACTTTGTACTGCAACTGTGAGGTAGAGAAGTAGTTGCTCAAATCGCGGTGGTTGACCGTAACGGAACCGTTACCTTCTTTGAGGTATACGCGAGCCACAGAAGTTTTGCGGCGACCGATAGCATGGGTGGTAGACATAGAACCGACTCTTATGCGTTAATGGTTACAGGCTGTTGGGCTTCGTGGGTGTGCTCAGCACCAGCAAATACATGCATGTTGCGGAACAAGGCACGACCGAGGCGGTTCTTGGGCAACATGCCGCGAACGGCTGTTTCCAAAACGCGCTCAGGGTGCTTGGCCAATTCCAAGGCGGGCGTGCTGAAACGCTGGCCGCCGGGGTAGCCCGTGTAGCGGATGTACTGCTTGGTCTCCATCTTAGAACCAGACAGGCTCACCTCTGCCGCATTGATAACAATCACATTGTCACCGCAATCTGCGTGAGGAGTAAAGTTGGGCTTGTGCTTTCCGCGAAGGCGTGAAGCAATCAAAGAGGCCACACGACCCAAGGATTTACCTTGAGCGTCTACAACGACCCACGTCTTCTGGGCGGTTGCCTTGTTGGCAGAGATGGTTTTATAGCTAAGCGTATCCACTTTTCAGCAATATTTTTTGGGGCTGCGAAGATACGTACATTAATTGCAAATAGCCAAAGGTTCTTTCACCTTTAAATGCGAAGTACCTTAGGGCTTTCCAAAATTACGCTGTCCCCATGCTCTTTCGTTCGTCCCGAATCGCTTTCCTTTCCTTGTTATTCCTCGCTTTTTCAAGCCTCCAAGCCCAAACGATCCTCCGTTGCGCGGCGGACGAAAATTTGGCGCTCGAACTCCAGAGCAACCCCCGCCGCGCCGCTTTGATGGCAGAAACGGAGGCCCTCATGGAAGAACAGATGGCGATAGACGCCCAGGGAACGGAGAGCGTCGTGCACATCATCCCCGTCGTGTTTCACGTCATGTGGTACGACCAGAGTGACAACATTTCGGAGGCCCAGCTGCAGGACGCCATCGACATCTTGAATGAGGACATGCGCCGCATGAACCCGGATACCGGACTCTTGCGCGCCATCTTCAAACCCGTGGCGGCGGATATGGAGGTGGAGTTTCGGATCGCCAAGAAAGAT
>JALQUY010000197.1 GCA_023260615.1 Schleiferiaceae bacterium | reverse complement strand
TGTTGCGCCAGGCCATGCGAATCGTACTCATATCAACGGTGAATGGCGGGGGATTTATACACGACGTACATCGGCCATAGACTAGCGATGAGCGTCAAAACAAGGACAATGGACGCGTGAGTCCAGGTGATGGACCAGTCCATGGAGGGGGGAAGTACGGGCTCCCACCCTTGCTGCTCCATGGCCTGCGCAATTTCCCCTAGCAAACGCAAAGGGCGTACGTGGAAGTAGTAAACCACGCTTCGGCCCATCAGGGTGCCAACGGCCGCGCCCAATAGACCCATGAGTAGGGCTTCGGTAAAGACCATGCCGGCGAGGACGCGGCGCTTGACGCCCAAGGCGATTTGCATAGTGAATTCACGCTGGCGCTCGTTGGCCAACATGATCATGGTGCCTAGGAGACCAAAGGAAATAACCACATACAGAATCATCAGAATAACGATGCCGCCGGCGGAGTCGGCTTGGATGGCTTGTTGAAGTTCGGGCATGCGCTCCTCCCAAGAAGACCAGCTGGCGTAGTTCATGGGGTGGCTTTGGGAGAGTTCCGATGCCGCGCGGAGGGAGGCTGCGGGATTTTTGGGGGTAATCATGATCGTTCCCCACATGCCGTAGGCGCCGCTGTAGGATTGGGCATCTTCGAGCCGAAGGACGGCTACGCGCTTTTCCAGTTCGGGGTTGCCCAATCGCAGGGTGCCCGCGACGATCATGAGGTCGGAGGCCATGGACCCTTGGTAGCCTTGGCCCATGCCGACAAGGGTGTCGCCGATGTGGGCATTTAGGGATTCGGCCAAGTAGCGACCGAGCCAAACCGGGTAGGGGCCGCCGTCAGAGGGAGTTTCAAAACTGCCTTCGATGAGGCGGGTAGCCCAATAATCCGCGTCTTCGCGGGCAAAGTCCACGCCGGTCCATTGGGCGACGGCGGATTCGGACTGCTTGCTGAGGAGGGTAAAACCGGCGAGGCGCGGGGTGGCGGAGGTGACGTTGGGGTCGGCTTGGACCGCGTCGAGCCATTCGGGGTCCTCGGGAAGGGCGAGGTCTAAGTTCTGGGAGGGCCAGTACGCACTGTCGCTCACTTGAACATAACCCGCCATTCCTCCCACCACGGTGTCAATCATATGCCCGTAAATGCCCAGCTGCATGCTGCGGATCAGGATGGCAAAGAAGAGCGCAAAGGCCACAGCGGCGGCGGTGATGGCGCTTCGGCGGCGGTTTCGGCCCAAATTGCGCCAGGCCATGCGCGTAGTTA
>JALQUY010000196.1 GCA_023260615.1 Schleiferiaceae bacterium | reverse complement strand
TGCCTCTTTAGCTCAGTTGGTAGAGCCACTGATTTGTAATCAGTAGGTCGTTGGTTCGAGTCCGACAAGAGGCTCAATCTAGATTAGTTTCTAGAGAATTTTATTTAACAATTTAAACAAGTAAAAAACATGAAAAAAGTATTGTTTGTTGCTGCTTTTGCATTGGCTTTGGCTTCTTGCAAAAACACTGCTGAAAACACTGAGGCAACTCAAGTTGACAGCACTGAAGTTGTAGTTGATTCTACATCTACAGTTAGCGAAACTACTACTGTTGAAGCTTCTGAAGAAGTTGTAGCAGAGTAATCTCGTAATAGGTTAACCTATCAAATCCAAACGATTAGTAGTTGGTTGACATCTTGGTAGATGAATGACGGATATAAGTGTACCTTACAAGAAAGGTTCCGGAAACGAAAACACGAGTTGCCTCTTTAGCTCAGTTGGTAGAGCCACTGATTTGTAATCAGTAGGTCGTTGGTTCGAGTCCGACAAGAGGCTCAAAAAATTAAGTTAAAAAACTTTAAAAGATTTAGAAAGATAAGAAACTAAGTGATACTATCGAGTATAAATACAGAACAGAGAGTTCTTTGACTTATAGGTATTTAATGTTATGCTACTGTGGTGAAACAGGTAGACACGAGGGACTTAAAATCCCTTGATCAGTGATGATCGTGCCGGTTCGATTCCGGCCAGTAGTACAAGAGTGATGATGAAAAAGTAGGTTATTAGTATATTGACGGGACGAGCCAGTCTCCCAAAAGGAATAGGTCAATGAACATAACTGAAAGGCAAGTCTGGCGACTAACAAATAGGCCAAATCATTGCAATCGGCAGACCCTCGATTATATAACCAACCGGTTAAGGGTCACATAAGTAGCTCCTAAGTCTGTCAGTCCGAGAACTAAGTGGAGCTACTTTTTTTATTTGGCCCGTTCGACAAGTGGTTTAAGTCATCGCCCTTTCACGGCGAAGTCACGGGTTCGAATCCCGTACGGGCTACAACATTAAAGAAGCATGCCATGCAAGTGGTACGGAGAGTTGGCAGAGTGGTCGATTGCGGCAGTCTTGAAAACTGTTGACTGTAACAGGTCCGGGGGTTCGAATCCCTCTTTCTCCGCTACTTAAAAATACATAATAACTTTAGAAGCCCTAAAATCTAGATTTTAGGGCTTTTTTGTTTTCAGAATATTAAAAACCTTCTTCAGAGGTCAGAATTATTTGATCAAACTTTTCTATAAAGCTCTTTGCTCTGAAGGGCGATAGGGAATATGTTGAATAGTTTATTGAATCCTTCTA
>JALQUY010000195.1 GCA_023260615.1 Schleiferiaceae bacterium | reverse complement strand
AGAATCTTCGAGTTGAAGCTCTTTCGATTTCACAATATGTTAAAGAACGGTGAAGTTTCTTCCTTCTGTCTTTCCCCTTTTGGTCTCTGGCGCCTCGCTTCCGAGTCACCGTTGTTCCGTTTGGGGAGTGCAAATGTAGAACGACTTTTTGGTTGTGCAATACCCCTACCAAAAAAAAATTCTAAACTTTTTTTAAAGTGCTGATAAACAGCACTCAGCTTGCTAAAAAAAATTTCAGGGATTGCTTTTAGTTACAGGCAGTATGCAGCCTGCGTGCGTTTGGTGGCCTGTTAGCAGGAAGTTCGCTACATAGCTTCCCATGGTTTTTGGGGTAGTTGGAGCCGCATATCCTGGGAAGGCTTCGGCCAACATTTCCGTTTGGACCGCTCCTAAACAAAGCGCATTGAACGTCCAACCGCGATCTCCCCATTCCGCTTGAAGGCATTCTGTCAGACCCGCAAGGGCCATTTTGCTCGAAGCGTAGGCGGCCAGACCGGGGTATTTGGAGGCTCCTTGGTAGCCCCCCATGCTCGAAATGTTGACGATATGCGCATCCTCCGTGAAGAATTCCGCTAAAGTTTGGATCAACAAAGCGGGCCCAATCCAGTTGGCAGAGGCCATTCTTTCGAAGTCCTCGCGCGCGAGCATATTGTAAGGGCGGTTTACAAGGGCTCCCGCATTGTTTATAAGGCCCGCTACTTTTAGTCCTTGCTCTTTGAGTTTTGCGGCAAAGTCTGCGATGCTTTGGTCCGAATTTACATCCAGCACCCAATGTCCTTCGGAAGCCGTTCGGCTTGTCGCGAGCACATCCTTGCCCAGCTCGTTAAGCGCAGCAACCGTTGCAGCCCCTATTCCGCGCGAAGCACCCGTTACAATGTAAACGCTGCTCACGACAAGGAAGATTTAGCACAGTCGCAGCCGGCCGAACACCCTGACTCCTTGGGAGCAGGAAGGAACAAGCGCAACGCAGCATAGAAAACGAGGGTCCAAAGTATGACGGCCATAGAGCAAAAATAGGCGATTATCCGGGAGCAAACGCTTAAGCGAGAGCGACGTAGGCGATCCATGCTGCCCCATAGGCCAGAGCGCCCATAGCTATGAACTGCACAATAGCAAACGTGTAGCTCTTCGTTTCACGGGCGACGACCGCAAAGGTGCTCATACATTGCATGGCAAAGGCATAGAACAGCAAGAGGGATACGCCTACCGCTAACGTGAAGTAGGGCTGACCCGTCTTGGGGTCTACTTGACGGGCCATCTGGGCGCGTATGGTGGCACTGTCTTCATCATCCACACTGTAGAGGGT
>JALQUY010000194.1 GCA_023260615.1 Schleiferiaceae bacterium | reverse complement strand
CAAGGTGTCATACGACGATGTGAACGGCGGGTTCAGCTTTTCAGGTGCGGCAGCAATGAGTCTGCAGGTGCCGCAGAGTGCGCTTGCTCTCGATTACGTCGCGACAACTGGGAGTGATACACAAACGCTCAACTTCACACTAAAGACTGGCACATCACCCGTTGTCAGTGCGGCCATCGCATTGACCGGTATCACCTCTGAAACGACGATAAGTAAGCTCGTTGAAAAAATCCAGGATGCCCCTGGCTACAGTACTTCCGGCTATACGGTTGAAAACGTGAACGGCCAACTGCGCTTTGCCCGCGACGATGGTGCAGCGTTCGATGTGGAAATTGATGGCGCATCTTCATTTTCTGGGACTTTAGCGGACAGTTCTGGTATCAGCGTGATGGGCGATACGGTATCGGCCGCCGAGAAAACGGTCGTTGGCAATACGGTTCTTGGACTGACGCAGGCGGCCTCTGCTGTCGGTGAAAACGGTTTGTACACGCCGGTTGGGGCTGACTTATACGGTCAGGTTCGGCCAAATGGCGAATTCATTCGACCCCTTGCAGAGCAACGTTACGGTCTGAAAGTAACCTTTGACAACGTGACTGAGCGGTTCACGTTCTCATCCGGTTCAACTGGTGATACATCGAGTATCAAAATCACCAATGCCAATGCGCTTTCTGCGTCGCTGTTTGGTATCACGGCAACCGAAGAGGAGCCCTTGCAAGTCAAGGTATCAGATGTCGCTTTACGTGGTACCGAATCACTGCCTGCTCAGACCGTTGGTACCCAGGTTGCAATCAACGTCAACAACAACTTCTCAGTTGACGAGACCAACAACACGTTTGTGGTGTCTGTTGACGATGTGAAGGGCACAGTCAAATTACCGCCTGGCGACACCTACACGCTGGATGGCTTCATGGCGGCTTTACAGAAGGAAATCAACAGCTTGGCCAGCACCACAGGCAGCACCGTGTCAGGGGTTCGGGTCACCTATGACCGGCAGTTGAACGCCTTCCGCTTCACCACGGGCACCACGGGGACCAATTCCTTTATCAAGGTGTCGGGCAGCTCAAACTGGGGTTTAGCCAACGTGGAGGCGGGTCGCGGTTCCACATCAACGTGGATCAAGCCAACCCAATTCACTGACTTCTCCAGCGGCGTCGGTGTCGCCAAGTACATCGACGAATTTGGTAACGAAACATCCAGTGCAGATGGCTTCACCACTTTGCCTGAGTGGTCGCCGATCTACCTCGATAAAGGTGAGCTGACCTTCAACACCAGCGGTAACTTGATTTCGCCAAAGACGGGCTCACAGTTGGATACGGTCTATCTGGCAGACGGTAAGGGTGCTTTGA
>JALQUY010000193.1 GCA_023260615.1 Schleiferiaceae bacterium | reverse complement strand
CGCAACCGATTTGGATGACAAAGACCGCTTGATTAAGGGGCTGCAGGAGGCGTTCGAGAAGAAGAAACGCGACCTGGATCCCTACAACTGGGACCTCATTCAAGGCTGGGAGACCCTGCGCGACCGCTACAAAGCGGATGAGTACGTCTACCAAGTGCGCGGCAAGGACATCAAAGTCCCCACGCACTCCCTGTCCCTGAGCGGCAAAAAGATTCCCAAGGTGGCTACGCCTCGCTACCGCAGCTGGGGCGACCAACTTCGCTGGCTCCTCCAGGAAAACGTTCCGGGCGATTTCCCCTACACGGCGGGCATTTATCCATTCAAGCGCACGGCCGAGGACCCCACTCGCATGTTTGCCGGGGAGGGCGGTCCAGAACGCACCAACAAGCGCTTCCACTACGTTTCGTTGGGCATGCCCGCGAAGCGATTGAGCACGGCCTTTGATTCGGTCACTTTGTACGGCCACGACCCCGGCCGTCGTCCGGACATCTACGGCAAGATTGGCAATGCCGGCGTGAGCATTTGCTGCTTGGACGATGCCAAAAAGCTCTACAGTGGTTTTGACCTTTGCGATCCAACGACCTCGGTGTCCATGACCATCAACGGTCCGGCGCCTATGCTGCTCGGCTTCTTCCTGAACGCCGCGGTAGACCAACAGTGCGAGAAGTACATCGCCGCCAATGGCCTCGAAGCCAAGGTGGAAGCCGTGAAAAAGGCCAAGTACGACGACCAAGGTCTGCCCCGTCCGGCCTACCATGGCGACCTTCCCGATGGCAATAATGGCCTAGGTTTGATGCTCCTAGGGGTCACAGGGGATGAAGTCCTGCCTGCCGAGGTTTACTCGAAGATTAAGGCGGAGGCCCTCAGCACGACGCGCGGCACGGTTCAGGCGGACATTCTCAAGGAAGACCAGGCGCAAAACACCTGCATTTTCTCGACCGAATACGCCCTTCGTTTGATGGGCGACGTCCAGGCCTACTTCATCGACCAAAAGGTCCGAAACTTCTATTCCGTTTCCATTTCCGGCTACCACATTGCGGAGGCAGGCGCCAATCCCATCACGCAATTGGCCTTCACCTTGGCCAACGGCTTCACCTATGTGGAGTACTACTTGAGCCGCGGCATGGACATCAATGCCTTTGGTCCCAACCTCAGCTTCTTCTTTTCCAACGGCATTGATCCAGAATATGCGGTGATCGGCCGGGTGGCGCGCCGCATTTGGGCCAAAGCCTTGAAGAACAAGTACGGCGCTGATCCGCGTGCCCAAATGTTGAAGTACCACATCCAGACGTCGGGCCGTTCCCTGCACGCTCAGGAGATTGACTTTAATGACATTCGGACCACGTTGCAAG
>JALQUY010000192.1 GCA_023260615.1 Schleiferiaceae bacterium | reverse complement strand
CGAACCGCCATAGATATGCCAGCCGCTCAAGCTGGTGCCATCGAAGAGCAATTCCCAACCGTCCAATACTTCATCGTCGGTCAAGAAATTTTGGGGCACGACGGCGGTTGACGCGTCTTCGGAGCTTCCTTCTTCGGAAGCAGGGTTGCTACACGCAACCAGGGCCAACAGGCCAAGGGAGAGGGGGAGGGATTTCATTTGGTAAAAGGGTAGAAGGGTTAAAGGGTTTAAGGGTTTAAGGGTGGAAGGGTTTAGTCTAGGCCGAGCATGCGGCGGTTGGCGGCGTGGTCGACGCCGGAGGCGGCGAAGTCATCGAAGGCGCGGGTGGCGACGGGGATGGTATACGCGGAGATGCGTTCGGCCCCTTCTTGGGCGCCTGTGGCCGAATCTTTCAAGCAGCATTCCCATTCCAGGACGGCCCAGCCTTCGTAATCGTACTGCGCCAATTTGCTGAAGATGCCTTGGAAGTCGATTTGGCCATCTCCAACGGACCGAAAGCGCCCCGGACGCTCCACCCAGCCCGAATACGATCCATACACCCCCGCCTTGCCACTCGGCAAGAACTCCGCATCCTTCACATGGAACATTTTGATGCGCGCATGGTAGTGGTCGATAAACGCCAGATAATCCATGCCTTGCAGCACCATGTGCGAGGGGTCGTACAAAATATTCGCGCGGGGATGGTGGTCCACCGCATCCAAAAAGCGTTCAAAGGTCACGCCGTCGTGCAGGTCTTCGCCGGGATGCAATTCGAAGCAGAGGTCTACGCCCACAGCATCGAAGGCATCCAAAATCGGCTTCCAACGCTTGCCCAACTCTTCAAAGGCTGCCTCCACCAAGCCCGCGGGTCGCTGGGGCCACGGATAGGCGTAGGGCCAAGCCAAGGCACCGCTAAAAGTGGCATGCGCCTTCAGGCCCAAATTCGCCGAAGCTTGCGCCGCCCACAGCAATTGCTGCTTGGCCCAGGCTTGGCGCTTGGCGTCGTCGCCGCGCACTTCGGGCGCGGCAAAGGCGTCGAACTGTTCGCTGTACGCGGGGTGCACCGCAATGAGCTGTCCTTGGAGGTGGGTGGAGAGTTCGGAAATTTCGACGCCTGCCTCGCGGGCCTCCGCCTGCCAAGCCTTGGCGGCCGCCGGGTCGGTGGCGATTTTTTCGAGGTCCACCAATCGGGAATCCCAGGTGGGCACCTGGACCGCTTCATAGCCTAGGCTGGCCGCCCACGCACAAATGCTCTTCCAGGAATTAAAAGGGGCTACATCGTCCGCAAACTGAGCGAGGAAGATGGCAGGTCCTTGTACTGTTTTCATGCCTTAGCTGTTGATGGGAACAAAGGTTCCGTTTGAACGCAAGATCGCGTCAATAAACTCCATCCCACGCAAACC
>JALQUY010000191.1 GCA_023260615.1 Schleiferiaceae bacterium | reverse complement strand
GGTCTGTGGTCGCCCATCCCTCCGACTGTGAAAGCAGCAACCCAGACGCCACCTGCCTGGCGTGGCCGCGCTGGGTCAGCGAGGTGACCGTCCATCCCAACGACGGGGTGGTGCTCGCAAGTTCGGCGGGAAGCCTGCCTGGCGCCGTCGCCCATATCGCCTTGCCGCATACCAACCACCAGCAAATGCGCAATGCCTCCTACACCCGTGAATTCTTCAAACGCCTCTACAACGGGACCATCCCCGGTGGGGCCTTCTTTTTAACCCCTGTCCGATGAAACAGCCTGTCTTTTTTGCCCTTCTCGCTGTGATCAGCCTTTGGAGCTGCCAAAACCAAGTCTACCCCCTGCGCGACAGCCCTCCCCACGCCTGGGAAATGCCCTTGCGCAGCGATTCGGCCTCCTGCGTAGGCTTTGGGCCCTATGCCTGGGGGAAGCATGTTTGGGTTCAAGTAGACAGCCAAGCCGTGGGTCTGCGGCACGGATTTACCGGGCAGTTGCTGTGGTCGGTCTCCCTGCCCAAGCACTGGTTAAACGATGCCTGGGTCCTTGAAGAAGTCGCCATTCAAGAGGATGCCCTGTGGATGTTTGAAGATTCTCTGGCCTTACGCATTGATCCGTATTCGGGCCAAACGTCCTCCTTCCCCTATCCCTTGGTTCCCGGAACCTGGACGACCCGAATGGCCCACCCCCTCGACAGTACCTTCTTGCTGCCCATCTATGACGCTCAGGGCATCAGCGTTTGGTCCTGTGACGCCATCGGGAATTGGACCCAGCTTGCGCGGCATACCCTAGCAAGCCAGCAGTACGCCGTCCTCGATGGATGGGTTGATTGGGAGGGAGGTTGGGCCGCCACCTTGCGCACCTGGGACGCTGCCAGTCAAAGTGGGCAGGTCGTGCTGTGGGTCTACGACCCAGATTCCTTGCGCAGCTATCCCATCGCGGAGGATCCAGGCAATGGCCTTCCTATCCTGTATGCGGAGGACATGCTGTACATCGGTACCGCCGAGAAAGTGCTCGCGTGGTCCCTCTCCAACCAGGCCCTCAAATGGGCGTATACCTTGCCTTTCGCGTGGAACATACCCGGCTTCACCTGGGATGCGGGGCAGCTTTTGGTGGTGAATCACATGGGAGAAGTACTTTACTTGGACAGTGCCTCAGGCGCTTTGGTCCAGCAGTTTCAATTGCCCGGAATTTCTTGGATGGATCGAATTCGGCCCGGCGCCCTGGGTGCATATGTACAATGGGACCGCGGAATTTTGCTGCTCCGAGCGCAAGGCTGGCGCAAGTCCTACAGCCAATCGACCCAAACGCACCATGTCCTAGCGGTTCTCTCGCATGCGGTAGTCGCCCGAGACGACCGGTTCGTCTTTTCGGTGAGTCC
>JALQUY010000190.1 GCA_023260615.1 Schleiferiaceae bacterium | reverse complement strand
GCCATCTACTTCATCGTCAACGCGAGCAATACAGGTCTTGCCATAGCTCTCATTGCAGCTGCATTATTCGATATGCTTGACGGCTGGGCGGCTCGAAAAGTGGGCGCCTCTTCTGAACTAGGCAAACAACTAGATTCCTTGGCCGACGCCATTTCCTTTGGGGCGACCTCTGGATTTCTTTGGTCCAGTATTTTGGCCGATTACGCCAAGGTACCGCAACCCTGGGCCATGCTCGTGGGCGCAAGCGTAACGGCCGCCAGCGTCTATCGCCTAGCCGTATTCAACCTTCGTGAGGACGGAGGAAAAGATTTTGTCGGAATGCCGACCCCTGCCAATGCTTTATTCGCGCTCGGCCTTTGGTCCTGGATGGGACGTTGGGACAATTGGGAATGGATCATGGCTTTAGAAGGCGCTCAATTGTTAATATGGCACATGGCACTGGTCTCCATTGCCTTCTATACCATATACTGGCAAAACGCTTCATTCCAAGTACTTAGCCTCAAAGGCGGCGGCGATACACGTCGTAAAATAGGGCAATACACCCTTGTTGGAATTTTAGCCGTAATGATTCCTTTTTTTGGTGCCTTGAGCATCTCAATTGTCGTATTTTTGCTACCAATTATTAGCGCCTTTGCTCTGAAAAGCAAGGCATAAGACCCATAAAAACTCAACGATGAAATTCACTGCTGAAATCAACGTGATGCCGCTAAAGGCACTTTTAGATCCTCAAGGAAAAACCGTAGGTGCAAACCTTAAAAACATCGGATTGGAAGCATTGACCAATGTGAGAATTGGCAAGCACATTACCCTAGAGGTAGAGGCAGATTCGAAGGAAGCTGCAGAGGCAATGGTGAAAGAAGCGAGCGAAAAGCTCCTCATCAACCCTGTGATGGAGTCCTTTGACTTCGTCGTGACTGAGGCGTAAACACTACGCTTTGAACTTCTTAGCGCATTTACATTTAAGCCCGAACCTCTCCGAGGTTCGGGTTTTTAATTTCACCGCAGATGGCTTTAAAGGCCAAGGTTGGCGGGAAGGTTCCACCCCAGCCCAAAGGCTCGGCATCGACCTCCACCGCTTCATTGACCAATTCGCGGATGCGCACCCCCTAAGTCTAACGACCAAGAAGCTACTCTACCCTAAAGTGGGGAAATACGCTCCGGTGGCGCTAGACCTGATGGGAGATTTCTTTTTACACCGCCACTGGAATTGGACCCAACAACGCCCCGCTCCTACCGCGCCGGAATTCATTCAAATGTGCTTGGACGATATTGCTGCCCACCAACATCTCCTGGTCGGGCGGGCCGCGCACATGGCGCCGCACCTGCTTCGGGAAAATTGGCTCCTGTCCTACCGAAGCGTCGAAGGCCTGGCGCGCGCTGCCTCAGGCATTGCCTACAGACATCGT
>JALQUY010000018.1:7361-19458 GCA_023260615.1 Schleiferiaceae bacterium | reverse complement strand
TGGAAAGTGTAGATGCCTTCCCATCCATTTTGGCCAAAATAGCGCGCACGCAGCATGCCATTTACTTGGTAGCCAAGGGGATTGTCCAAGAAGCCGTCGCCGTTCATATCGGTGCCTTGCTGGCGACCGCTAAAATGACCTAGGCTAGCCAGCATCCATTTGTCGTTGAGGCGCAGCCCATAGGCCTCGTTGAATTCAAAGCGGCCGCCTTGGTTGAGGTAGGCGTTGAGGAGGACGTCGCCACGACCCTCGGAGCCGGGAGCTTCCGCGGCGTCCACGAGGTCTTCGGGCTTGAGGAGCTCGACGTTGATTTGGCCGGTCATGCTTTCGGGACCGTTGTTGACGGCGCCAATTCCCTTGGTGAGCTGAATACTTTGCACCCAGGTGCCCGGGATGAAACTCAGGCCCGAATTGGCCAATAAGCCACGCACCAGCGGAGTCATTTCCACTTGAATTTGGGCGTACTTGCCCGCCAAACCAAAAAGTTGAATCTGCTTGGTGCCCGTCACAGCATCTGTGAAAGAAACATCAATGCTGGGATTGGTCTCAAAGCTTTCCGACAGGTTGCAGCAGGCCGCCTTCTTGAGCTCCTTACGGGAAATGTTCAGATCCAGGGTGGCTGATTTAGCGTCCAAGGAGAGTCCGGCAGCTTCCTCACGAATGACCACTTCCTCAATCTGAAGACTGTTGTAGAGGGTCGTATCAATTTGGCCTGTCGCACTCAGAGTGCTCAGGACAGCGACGCCTAAAAAGAGCTGTTTCATTAGCCCCCGTGGTGCGCTGACGTGACCTCTTCATCGCGGTACTTGCAGCAGGCATGCACTTTGGCGTAATCCTCGTCTTTGGCTTTCACTTTGGGCGTGTCATGGCCCACGCCGGCTACGGTCTTGTGCAGGTCCATTTCGGAAAGCTTTTTAGGATTGTAGACCACGTAGGTGGCATGTGTTTCACGGTCCCAATCAGCGGTCCAAACGCCATCCATATCCAGCAATGCGGTCTCAATGCGCTTCTCGCACATGCCGCACACGCCGTCTGTTTGGAAGGTGATTTCTACTTTTTTCTGGGCCAATGCCGCAAATGAGCTGCCAACGACCAAAAAGAGGAGAATGATTTTTTTCATTAGAAGGGGTTTTGATAAAGAGTATCGGTTTCAACACGCGTATCGGTCAAGGTGTTCAAGAAGGCCACCAGCGCCTGGCGTTGTGCCAATGTTAGGTTTAATCCCCTTACACCGCCCGAATGCGTTTGGATAAAACCTACCATGCTAGGGTCCAAATTGGGCGAATTAGGCGCCACATCAGCATTGTAAAAGTCAATGACCTGCTCCAGGGTTTGGAAGCGGCCATCGTGCATGTACGGGGCCGTATAGGCAATGTTGCGAAGCGAAGGCACTTTGAACTTGCCATCGTCTGTCGCAAGACCCGTCACTTCGCCAAGACCAAGATCCGTTAAAACACTGTCCAAGCCGTTATTCATAAACCTGTGGTTGGTGAAGAGGGCGCCCCCGTGGCAGTGAAAGCAGTCGGCCCCGGGAGTAGGGCTGTTGGGGTTGGATTCGCCGTTAAAGAGCTGCATGCCTAGGCTTTCCTCGGCGGTGAGGCTTTCAGTGCCCGCGATAAATCGGTCAAACTTGCTTTCCCCCCCACTGAGAATGGTCAACATAAATTGCTCCATGGCGAGGCCCATACGTTCCGGCGTGACTTCGTCATCCCCAAAGGCGGCGGTGAAGGCGTCTTGGTAGCGGGGCTGGCGCTGAAGCTTTTCCACGACATGCAAGACGTCCTCCTTCATCTCAATGGGGTTGGAGATGGGTTCCAAGCTTTGCTCGCGAAGACTAGGGGAACGACCGTCCCAAAAGAAGCGTTGGTGCCACGCTAGGTTGTGTAGGGGCATGGAATTTCGGTCCCCTTCGGAACCATCCACACCGACACTGTATGTGAGGCCGTTGTCCGTAAAGCCAAAGGCCGAATTGTGGCAGGATCCACAACTTTGGCTGCTGTCCAAGGACAAAATGGGATCGTAAAAGAGCTGGCGGCCGAGCAAAATGCCTTCCACCGTCAGTGGATTGTCTTCAGGCAATGCGGGCTGAGGAAATCCTGCCGGAACTTGCAGCGCATAAGGCGTAGTCACATGCGGCTTCTTGCCCCAGTGGTCGCCGCAGGAAACGGCGATCAGGGAAAGAAGTCCAAAGGCAAGGTTATGCGCTTTTATCAAGGTGTTTGATTTTCGAGAGAGGCAAAGCGGAAGCTCTGGCTCAAATTTTCAGAGAGTTTGTGGGCTAGCCCATTGTCAAAGGTACTGTGGCTGAAGTCTCCGTCTTCGTTGGGACTTAGGCTGTGAACGGCCTTGAAGAAACCTTCCAGGTCGAGGTTTAGGGTAAGCGTTTTAAAATCCGTTAGATCCAAAGGCGTTTCCACCACCACGTCCATGCGGTTTTCGTTCAAAGCGATGTGGTACAGCCAAGGGTGTTCAGCGCCGTCTTTTTGGTAGTAGCCCTCCATGGCGGCAAAGATGTAGCCACCCGTCCAACCCCAGTGCAGGTTGTTCACGGCAGGGTTCAGGGGATGGGTCCCGCCCCAGAGGCTGGGATCTCCATGGTTGATCGTACTGTCCAGGCCGATGGTGAAGGCAAAGCCGCTGTATTGGCCGGGCGTGATGCTTGTGGGGAGGGTGAAACTGTTTCGGTCCGGTAAGGACAAGAAGGCATATTCATTGCGAATGTCCACGCGGTTGCCCTGCTCATCCAAAAGCGCGAAATCCGAGAAAATGAAGTCGTTGCGCGTAAACTTCACCGTATCTATGCCCATGGGGAATTGCTGGGAATTGTACACGACAGGACTGTTTGCACTGCCAAATACAGGCTGTATCACCACCTCCAGATTGACAATTTCTGGCTTGGGATCCGGGTCGCAGGATGCAAAAAGCAGACTGACGGCCAAAAGGGATACAGCAAATTTTTTCATGGCAACGGTCTTTAGTTCCTTTGTACCGTACTCAAAAATAGTACCATGGGTCTGAAAAAAGGGGAATTTTGGAAGATTGGCATTCTGCTGGTCGTTTTTTTGGCAGGTGTGATTTGGGCCGTGCAAATTCAGTCGCCTGATCCGCGCTTGCCCATTTTGAACCCTTCGGACCTCAATCCCGCCGTGGTAGCGGACACCATGGAAGGCATTGGCATGAATCATGTGGTTGCCCCATTCACGTTGGTGGATCAAATGGGCCAAACGCGCACCGAAGCCGATGTCCAAGGCAAAATCAGAGTGGTCAATTACTTCTTCACCACCTGCCCGAGCATCTGCAAGGACATGGCCGTCAACATGCGTACCGTCCAAGCCGCCTACCTCGACAATGACGCGGTTCAACTCCTGTCGCACAGCGCCATGCCGGACTACGACAAACCCGACGTCTTAGCCGCCTACGCCGCCGCCAATGACGTCAACCCCGCACGTTGGTGGCTCCTCACGGGCGAGCCCTCTGAACTCAACCGACTTGCCCGCACCTCCTACTTCGCCGTTCTAGAAGAGGGCCAAGGCTGGGACGAACACAGCTTCATCCACACGGAAAACCTCGTCCTCGTGGACCACAAAGGCCGCCTCCGCGGCTACTACGACGGCACGTCAGCCGAAGAAGCCGCCCTACTCATTGAACACATTGGCTGGCTGCTGAAGGAGCGTGCTTCCGATTTCCGTAAAACAGCATCTCAGCCATGAAGGATCTCCGCGTAGCCGGTTGGCAAGGGGATATCCGCTGGGCCGATGTGCCCGGCAATCTCTCTGATTGGGAGGGCCGCTGGGCGGCTGCTCCAGAGGCTGACCTCTATCTTTTGCCCGAAACCTTTGCCACCGGTTTTGCGACCCGCCCCGATGAGTTGGCGGCGGTCGCCGCTGGGCCCGACGGCGGCGCGCCAGCGGCCGCCCTGCGGCGCTGGGCGCGCGACGTGCAGGCTTGGGTGGGCGGAACGGTCTTCGTTCGGGAGGAAAACGGCCGCTACCGGAACCGCTTCTTTTTGGCCGGCCCTTCTGGGGAACTTGTCACCTACGACAAGCGGCATCGCTTCAGCATTGCGGGAGAAGCGGAGTTTTTTGATGGCGGCGAGCAGCGCGTGGTGGTCACCGTGCAAGGTTGGCGCCTGCTCTTGGCCGTCT
This sequence comes from Schleiferiaceae bacterium, assembly GCA_023260615.1. Taxonomy (GTDB): domain Bacteria; phylum Bacteroidota; class Bacteroidia; order Flavobacteriales; family Schleiferiaceae; genus TMED14. The sequence continues at coordinate 15,313 of JALQUY010000018.1, read as the reverse complement.
GCTATGATTTGCGTTTTCCTGTTTGGTTGCGCCAGACGCCCAGCGGCCCCGAATACGATGGTCCCGAATACGATGGCATCCTAGTCCCCGCCAATTGGCCAGAGGCACGGCAATCGGCATGGGATACGCTCTTGCGTGCCCGGGCCATGGAAAACCAGTGCTATGTCTTGGGCGTCAATCGGATAGGCGAAGATGGCTTTGGCGTACAGCACGCCGGCGGGACCGTGAGCATCGGGCCCTGGGGCGATGTGTTGGCGACGGGCGAATCGGGCAAAGCAGGCTGGATTTCGTCTACCTGGGAAGCGGTCCATTTGGCCGCGGTGCGCAAGCGCTACCCCTTCTTGGGGGACGCAGATGCGTTCACGCTGGGATGAGGTCGCGGGCGCAGCGCCCCTAGTGAAATTCCCAAGAAATCGGATTGCTGCGGGGCAATTCCCAATGGGTTTCGACCTCCCAATTCGCTTTGATCTCGATTTTTTCCGTGGCGAAAATGCGGGTCTCCGGGGCTTCTCCAGACCAATAGTCTCCCGCATCGAGCGTGCCATTCGCGTTGCGGTCGTACACGGCTTGAAGGGTGTAGGTTCCGGGAGGCAAACCACTTAAGACTACGGTATGGTCGGAACAGGGTTGGTCACTGGTCCATTGCGCGTAAATACCTGTTTTCCCCTTGAGTTGGAGGATGAAGGGCAGGCCTTCTGGATGGGACAGTTCCCCATCTACAGCTTGCCTTGGACCACAGCCATGGGTCCAGCTTAGTTTTAACGTGCCGGAGCTGTCCGCTCCCCAAGGCTCCCAGGCGAGCACACTGTCCGGGACGGCTTTTTGGTCCATCAGTAGAATGGGAGGAAGGTAGTCCACGGGCCCCCAGTCGGCTTTCCAAGGGCTGTCCCATGGACGCCAGGTGTCCTCCAAATACCCAATGGGGGTCAACTCCCCAGGACTGAGTTTGTTGTTTCCGTCGGCATCGGCAAAGGCCCGAATGGCATAGGCCGTGTCGGTACGTAGGAAGGAGAAGGTGTAGTACCCGCTGTCGTTGGTGCGGGTGGCATAATTCGCAGGCGAAAAGACGCAGGAATCGTTGAGGTTGGGGTCCCCATGCCAGTGGTTTCGGGTAGGATAGAGGCATACCGCGACATCCTTCACCCCTTCACCGGTCCATGGGTCGACGACGCGGCCTTGGATTTCGCCCGAATCCAGTTGATTTCCCGTCGAGAACACCCACTGGACCCCCTTCAGGACATTCCCTTCGTGCAGATCGCGAATGGTATTTCCCCATTGAAAAACGTAGGTGCTGTTCTCCAGAAGAGGTTCGGGCCAAGCCACTTTGAAGGACTTCCCGCGCAATTCATAGGTCGTTCCAACAGGCAAAGGGGGCGAACTGATAAAATTTTGTTGGGGTGAGCTCAGCACGACGAATTCGTCAAACCGCCATGAAATTTCGTTTCCTCTAACATTCACAGAACCATGAGTAACACTGGCTTCCAGGATGACAGGGGGTTCTTTATCGCGCGGGCCTCCGTCGGGTGCGGCAGGTAGGGCGCACCCCCAAATGATACTCGTGAGTGTGATAAATGTCACCCCAAGTGAGGGAACGGAGTACCAATTACCTAGATTTTGCCTCATTTTTACTGCTTGAATCTTTTAACTGCCGCACGCATGAAACGAATGTACGCACTCTTGCTGCTCCTTTTGGGGGTATCCTTTGGAGCTCAAGCCCAGACGTATTGTACCACGAACCTCTACACCACTGGGTGTACGTTTGGTGACTACATTGACAATGCTACCCTGAACAATGTGAACCAATCCGCAACAGGTTGTTCCACCAATGGGTATGCAGACTACACCGCAGACACCATTTTGGTGCAACAAACGGCTCAGTTGTCTATCGGTTTGACGACGGGCTACTCGGGTCAGTGGTTTGCCATTTGGGTGGATGCTAACAACGATGGTGATTTTGACGATGCAGGTGAGCACTTGTGGAGTTCTTCCGCGACGGGTCCTGCTGCTGGGGTGTTGTACTCCAATTCCATTGTGGTTCCGGCCACCTTGACCACGGGTAACCACCGTCTGCGCTTGCGTTGTAAGTGGAGTGGGTCTGCCCTTTTGGCAACGGAATCCTGTTCTTCGTTCAGCTACGGAGAAGTGCATGACTACACGGTTAATGTGGCTCCTCCTCCCGCATGTCCTCAGCCCTACTATTTGGTAGCAGGCGGTGCAACCTCCAGCCAAGCAACCTTCTCCTACACCTCAACGGGTTCAACGTTTGAAGTGGAGTACGGTCCCACGGGCTTCACGCAGGGTACGGGCACTACCGTGACTGTTTCGGGCACTACGGCTACCATTTCGGGCCTTTCTGCCAATACCTGCTACGATTTCTACGTACGTCAAAACTGTTCAGCAGCGAGCAATGGCTATTCCTACTGGAGCGGCCCCATCAATATTTGTACGCCTTGTGTCACGCAATCCCTGCCTTTCACAGAGGACTTTACCAACTGGCCTCCTTCCTGCTTCTTCTTGACGGGTGGAACTTCCCAGTGGACGACCTCTGGTTCGGGTGCGGCATTGGCCCAAATGGGAAGCTCTACCTGGGGTTCTAACTCAACGGGGTATATGACCACCGCGCCGGTCAACTTGAATGCGCTCGCTCGCGTCAAATTCAAGTGGTCACACTTGGCCAGCACATGGGCTACAGAAGGCTTAGCTGTGATGGCGCGTCTTTCCGGATCCACGACATGGGATACCCTTTGGAGTGTGAGCGGTGCTTCATTTGATTCTCAGGACGGCGCGACCTGGAATGCACCTGGAACCTACGTACAAGAGACGATCAATCTGGACTCAGCCATGTACTACGGTCAAGTGGCGGAATTCCGTTGGGTTGGATTTGGCAACTGGGGCAATAATGCCTGGGTGGACGATATCAACATCGAACAACAACCGACTTGCCCTGAGCCTACAGGTCTTGGCATTGTAGGTGTAAGCGATACCAGCGCCACGTTAAACTGGTCCAGCGCTGGCAGCAACTTTGTCATTGAGTGGGGCCCCGCAGGCTTTACCCAAGGCACAGGCTTCTTGGATACCGCAACAACAAGCACCTATACGCTTCAAGGCCTCATTGGCAACACGAGCTACTCGTACTATGTGATGCGCAACTGTACGGGTGCGGGCAATGGCAACTCTATCTGGGTTGGCCCATACACCTTTACCACGTTGTGTTCTCCGTACTACTCAAACCCTGGTTACTATGAAAACTGGGATTTGATGACGGCTGGCGATCCTCCTTCATGTTGGACACGTACGGCGACCGGCTCAGGCTCTTCGTGGCAGGTCTTGCTTCCGCAGACGTGGAACGTTCAGGCCTATTCAACGCCGAACTACTTGATGATGTCTGCTGGATCAGCGACGAATGTGACGGCGGTATCCCCGATGTTTGGCGACTTGCAAGGCAACGGTGCGCAAATTCGTTTCCGCGCGAACAAGTTGTACAACTGGAGCCCCATCCAACTGATCGTGGGCACCATGACGACGCCAAGCAATCCGGGTTCATTTACTGCAGTAGACACCTTGGCTTTGACCGAATTCTGGGTGGAATACACCGTGGCTTTCCCCAACGTTCCTACGGGCCACAACCACGTGGCGTTGCGTATGATCGGCGGTACGTGGTATGATTTGGGCATTGACGACTTCTACTACGAGGAGCAACCTTCGTGTTTGCCTGCCCAGAACGTTTCTGCATCGCCTGGCACCACCACGGCCTTGATCTCTTGGGCGCATGGCGCACCCACGACGACGGGTTCGTACGTCGCTTGGGGCCCTGCAGGCTTTAACCCAGGTACGGGTACCATTCCCAACATGACCTTGGCGAGCGGCAATACCTACACGATTACCGGCTTGACCCCAGCTACGACCTACACGGTATGGGTAGCGGATAGCTGTGGCTCTGGCAACATCGGCCCATGGCAAGGTCCAGTGACCTTTACGACAGCATGTTTGGCCGCTGCGATGCCTTACTCGGAAAACTTCGACATCTACCCCTTGTCCTGCTGGGATGAGACGGGCGGCACCAAAGTCTTCCAATCCTACGCCTTGGCAGCGGGTGGTAACGCGATGCGCGGCTACTTCTGGGGTTGGGCCTCAGGCAACTGGGCTGAGTTGACGTCGCGTCCTGTTACCATATCCAGCAATGCGCAAGTGTCCTTCGATTGGAGTCACCAGTACATGACCTTCTACCCGAACGACCAGCTCTTGCTCTTGGCACGTCCTGTTACGTCAAGCACGTGGGATACGGTCATCAATTTGATCGGATCCAACTTTAACAGTGCGGGTGCAGGCACGACCACTCCTGGTACTATGGTGAACGAGTTGGCCTACTTGCCCTCGAGCTATACCGGTTCGGACGTCCTCTTCAAGTTCGTAGGTAATTCTGGATACGGACCAGATGTGTTCTTTGACAACTTCTTGGTGGAAGCTATTCCTACCTGTCCCGATCCCGTTCCTGCCGCAGGTACTGTGACCAATTCAAGTGCTGTGGTCTCTTGGACCAGCCCAGGTACGCCACTTGGCTCTTGTGTCATGTGGGGTCCTGCTGGATTCTACAGTGGCACGGGTTCCGTAACTGGCAACATCGCGCACAATGTTACTTCTGCCTACACCATCAATGGCTTGACAGCAGGCACGACGTACGATGTGTACGTGCGTGACTCTTGCGGTCCTACTGACTTCTCAGGTTGGGCAGGCCCTGTAACGGTTACGACGACCTTGTGTGCTCCTGCGAACACCTGTACGTTCACCATGTACGAGATTGACTCCTACGGCGATGGCTGGAACGGAGGTCAAATTACGGTAGAGCAGAAGTCTTCTACCGGTTGGACGCCCATCTTCACCTTCGGTACGCCCTTTACTACAGGTTCTAGCTATACCGAAACGGCAAACCTCTGTGCGGGAGATAGTGCGCGTGTCATTGTGACTAACCCAGGTTCCTGGTCTACCGAAATCGGCTTTGATTTGGTCGGTCCATTTGGTGATACCGTGGCATCTTGGACGCCTGGTACCAGCCTGATGGCCTTCCAGGTACTTGGCAATTGGGTAGCACAGTGTTCTGCATGTGGCGTGCCTTCTGGCGTAACAGCTGCGGCCCCTGCGTGTACTACAGCCACCGTTTCTTGGAGCTCAGGTAGCCAAGCCACCGGTTCTACAGTGGAGTACGGCCCTGCGGGCTTTGCACAAGGTCAAGGCACCACGGTCAGTGCATCGGCGTCTGGAACAGTGACCTTGACGGGTTTACTTCCTGGCACTAGCTACGACGTGATTGTTCAGGACAACTGTAACGGTACGACGAGCGGCTGGAGCACGGCGGTGACCTTCACCACGGCTGCAGGTCCTCTGCCCACGTTGAACCCCAACTTCACGGTGATCAGCATGAACCCTGTGACGATTTCGTTCACGGCGAATGCAAGTGGTCAAGACACGGTAGGTTGGGCCTTCTCCAACGGCGCCATCCAGGGCGGTGATGCGGTTACGCAAGCCTTCAGCAGCAACGGCCCTGCCTTCGCAGTAGCCGTGGCCGCCAACGCCTGTGGAATTGTAGCTGACACCGTCTACTTCACGGTAGGCTTGGACGACCTCAACTTGACGTCACTCCGTCTCTTCCCGAACCCCACCGCAGGTCAATTCACGGTGGAGTTCAGCCACTTGGATGCCGAAGATGTGGAGTTCCGAATTGTATCCCTCACGGGTGCGGTCATCACGCAAGTGAGCCGTTACGCGGATGCAGGTACGGTTCGCGAGACCTTCGACCTCAGCAAGACGCCTGCAGGTGTCTACCTGGTCGAGGTACAGACGACTTCAGGACGCAGCGTACGCCGCATCGTCCTCGAACGATAGACCTAAACGCCTAACGCAGGCTCTCACCCCCGTCCGGTTTCCGGGCGGGGGTTTTTTATTAATGCGCTCGGGCTAAAGTGGCACCATGCACTTCGGTGGCGCCTCCCCGGTACAGCACCTCTGCCATCGCCTGCAGGGTTGCGCCTGTGGTTAAAGTGTCGTCCCAAAGCTGCACCCGGCAGCCATGTGGCAGGGGCCTCTTCAAGCGATATGCGCCTTGAGCGCTCGCACTCCGGGCGTCAAGACCGAGTGTAGCCTGTGGAGGGCGATGCTCCTTGTGTAGGACATCCCAGATAGGTAGACCCCATGTTTCAGAAAGTCCACGTACCAGCCATTCACTCTGGTTGTAGCCGCGCGACCATTTTCTACGCCAGGACAAGGGGGCTGGGATGAGGGCGTCCACATGGGGTGCATCATGGGTAGCGGCGTAGAGCTGGCCGAGCCGAAGGGCGATCTCGGGACTTTGTCCAAATTTGAGCTGGTGCATGAGGCGTTGGATGGCGCGTGTGTCAAAATCCAGCCAGCAGTCCAGGGAATCGAGAAGAGGTAGTGTACTTTGTTCGGGCATACGGGCCAAAAGGACCTCATCCAAACAGGTGCTGCAAAGGGTACATTCGGCCGAAATCAATTCACAAGCGCATGAAATACACGCCCTTGGCCAGATTTTATCCCAAAATGAGCGCCAGAAAAAGTACATTTGCAGCTAAATACGCTTAAATCATGAGCCAAGAATCGTCCGCTAAACGCCAACGCAACATTATTTTCATTCTGCTCGCCCTGGTGGCAGCACTGGCCTACTTTGCCCTCAATCAAACCAACCAAGTCAATGATTTGGAGGAGGAGAAAGCAGCCCTCATCACCCAATTGGAAGATTACAAGCGTGATTTGGCCGCTCAAGTATCTGCGAATGATAGCTTGAATGCGTACATCGCTCAAGAAACAGCTCGCTTGAATGCCTTGATCGAAAAGGTGGAGCGCGTCAATGCAGCCTCGGCTTCTCAAATCAAAAGCCTGCGTGGCGAAGTCTTCTCGTTGCGCAAGAAAATTGCTCGCTTGACGGAGCAGGTGGATTCTGTGAACCAAGCCTATGCCAACTTGGTGGTGGTGAAAGACTCCATCGCTAGCGATCTCACGGAAGAGGTGGGCAAGAATGAAGTTTTGACGGAGACCAACAGCCAGCTCAACGCTGAGGTCGATAAGGCCTCCAAGCTCCAGCTTAGCAGCATCGAGGCAAGTGCCTACCGCGTGAATAACAAGGGCGTTGAAAAGGCCACGGCTTCGGCAGGAAAGGCCAACCGCATCAAGGCCTGCATGACGATTGGCAAGAACTTGGTAGCGAAAAAAGGCGAGTACACCTTGTACCTCCGCATCAACACGCCTGACGGCCGTGTCTTGGCAGCGGATGGCAAAGACCGCACGATGGTGGTGAATGGCGAGACGATTCTCTACAGTGCTTCTCAAGTGATTCAATTCAACGGTGAGCCAACCGGCTGCTGCATTGTATTCAACGTTCGTACCGACCTCGCTCCAGGCAGCTACAGCTTGGATGTGTATTCGGCGAATGAAAAGATTGGCGAGGCGCGTTTGACGCTGAACTAAGCAGACATGCGCATACTTAGCCTGAATGGAAATGGCATTCGGGCCTGTCTAAAAAAAGGGTTGGTCCGCTGGTGGGAAAGCACCGATGCGGACCTTCTTCTTTTTCAAGAGGTCCGTTTTGATGATGCGGACGCCTTGGCCGCCGCCTTCCCCGGATGTTGGACCTCGCTCCATGCGGCAGAAAAGAAAGGCTATTCGGGGGTCGCCGTGATTTCTAAGCAGGCCCCTCAAGCGGTGGTGCACGGCATGGGCGATGCGCGCTTTGATGGAGAAGGCCGCGTTATGCGGGTGGACTTCGACGGCTTTAGCGTTTTAAACGTTTACTTTCCTTCCGGGGCCTCCAAGCCCGAACGTCAAGCCTTCAAGCTCGAGTTCCTTCAGGCTTTCTGGGCACACGTGCAGGAGCTGCAGCGGTCCATACCCAACCTCCTCATCGGCGCCGACTGGAACATGTGCCATCGGGCCATTGATAT
>JALQUY010000018.1:0-7351 GCA_023260615.1 Schleiferiaceae bacterium | reverse complement strand
AATCCCATGCGTTTGGACGGGGTGCCGGGCTTTACGCACGAAGAACGGGCCTGGTTGGACGGTCTGCACGCCGCTGGATGGCGCGATGCCTTCCGCTTGTTTTCCGACGAACCCGACCAGTACACCTGGTGGAGCCTGCAGTCGAAGTCGCGCGAGCGAAATGTAGGTTGGCGCATTGATGGCTTTTGGCTGAGCCCATCTGCGGTTCCCGGGGCAAGCCGCTGCGTGCACCTGTCGAAAGCCTTTTTGTCCGATCACTGTCCAGTTCTTTTGGAATGGGATTTGCCGACTACCTTTGAATAAACCTCACCTTCTTGCTATGCGCATTTCAACTGCTTCCCGCCTCCTGCTTGTCGCCGCCCTCCCTGCGGTTTTTGCTGCTTCGTGTGTCTCTCCAAAAGTGCATGCCGAACTCCAATCCAGCTACGACCAAATGGTGGCCGAAAACGAAGCCCTCAAAGTGCGTAGCGACAAGGCGGTGACCGATTTGGTCGAATGCGAAGCCAAGCGCGCCCGCCTCGACGAAGCATTTAGCTCACTTTTGCGCGATACGACGAATCAAGGTTCGCAGTACCGAAAGCTTCTCCGCTCCTACAAAGACTTAGAAGCGAATTACGATTACGCCCTCAAGAACAATAACTCTTTGGCTGCCGCCAACTTGCGCGAAAACAAAGCCATGTTGGAGCAAATGGAAAAAATCGCTCAGCGCCTAGCCAGCAAGGAAGACTCCCTCAAGCGCGAGCAAGACCGCCTCATCGCCGTGGAGAAAGCCCTCAAGGCGCGCGAGGTGCGCGTAAATGAGCTGGAAAGCCTTCTTGCCCGCAAAGATTCTACTGCTGCCTACTTCCGTCAGCGCATTGCCGACGCTTTGTTGGGCTTTGAAAACCGCGGTCTTACCGTTTCTATGCGCAATGGCCAGGTCTATGTGAGCTTGGACAACCGCTTGATGTTCGCGTCGGGTTCATGGGACGTCCAGACCGATGGCGCTACGGCCCTGGGTCAACTCGCTAAGGTTTTGGCCGAAAACAAAGACCTCCGCATCGCCGTCGAAGGCCACACGGACGACGATGCCTACTACGGCAAAACCTCCGTCAAAGACAATTGGGACCTGAGCGTCATGCGTGCGACCTCCGTGGTTAAAATCCTCGTGAATAAAGGCATTGAGCCCCAACGGGTACAAGCTGCTGGCCGTGGTGAATTCATGCCCATCGCCCCCAACGACAGCCCTGAAAACAAGGCGCGCAACCGCCGCACCGAAATCATCATTACGCCCAACTTGGACGAGTTGGCGAATTTGGTGGGCAATTAAATAGCGCGTACCCCACTTTTTTACCAGAGGGCTGGAGAGCTAGAGGGCTAGGTAGCTAGAGGGCTGGAGAGCTAGAGGGCTATTTCGTTTGTTGGCTCGTTTGTCTGACGGGCCTGCTCTTAAACGCTTAATCTCTTTTACTCTTCAACTTGAAAGAGGACCTTCGCCGCGCGCAACACCTTTGCTCCGCCGCCGCGCCTTTAACCCTTTAACCCTTATACCCTTTTACCCTTAAACCCTTCGCCTACCCAAACAACGCCCCCACCAAGTCTTCCATGCGCTTGACGGGAACGACGTTGACGCCATTGACTTTGCCGGCCTTTACGCCGCTTTGCTTGGCACAGAAAACCGTGTCAAAGCCGAGTTTTCCGGCTTCGTTGATGCGCTGCTCCAGGCGGTGAACAGGGCGAATTTCCCCACCCAGTCCCACTTCTGCGGCGAAGGCCATGCCTTGGGCAATGGGGATATCCGAGTTGCTGGACAGGATAGCCGCACATACGGCAAGGTCTAATGCGGGATCTTCCACACGAAGGCCGCCGGTCACATTCAAGAAGACGTCTTTGGCGCCTAAGCGGAAGCCGCAGCGCTTTTCGAGGACCGCCAAAAGCATGTTGAGGCGGCGGGTATCAAATCCTGTACAGGAACGTTGAGGGGTTCCATAGACGGCGGAGCTGACTAGAGCCTGAACTTCCACCAAGAGGGGTTGCATGCCTTCGGAGGGAATGCCCACTGCGGAGCCGCTGAGGCCTTCTTCGCGTTGGCCCAAAAGGAGTCCGCTGGGGTTGGCTACTCCTTTGAGGCCTTGGCCGTCCATTTGGTAAATGCCGAGCTCTTGGGTACTGCCGAAGCGGTTTTTAAGGGCGCGAAGCATGCGGAAGAGGTGGTGGCGGTCGCCTTCAAATTGCAAGACAACGTCCACCATGTGTTCCAGCACTTTGGGGCCGGCGAGGTGGCCATCTTTGGTGATGTGTCCCACGAGGATGACGGGCACGTGACGGGCTTTTGCGTAGCGCAAGAATTCGGCAGCGGCTTCACGAATTTGGGAAACGGAGCCAGCGGCAGAATCCAGTTGCGGGTTGTGGGCCGTTTGAATGGAGTCGACGATGAGAACGTCGGGCTGAAGGTGTTCAGCTGCCTGAAGGATTTTCGCGGTGGAAACTTCCGAAAGCACATGGCAACCGGGGCCGTTGAGGCCGACGCGTTCGGCGCGCATTCGGATCTGTTGTGCGCTTTCCTCGCCACTTGCATAGAGGACTTTTTCGCCCAAGAGAAGGGCCACTTGCAGCAGTAGGGTGGACTTACCAATGCCGGGTTCGCCGCCGAGTAAGACGAGGCTGCCCGGAACGAGGCCACCGCCTAGGACGCGGTCCAATTCGCGGTCGCCGGTGGGTTTGCGCGCTTCAGCATGGCGATCTACGTCGGCCAGGGGAAGGGCTTTAGAGCCCGTAGCCGATCCTGTACTGGACCATGCAGCCGTAGGGCTTTCCCGCTCGATGACCTCCTCGACCATGGAATTCCAGGCATGGCAAGACTTGCATTGCCCCATCCATTGGGGGTGCTGTGCGCCACAGGATTGGCAGAACCAGGCTTTTTTAGTTTTGGCCATGGGGGGAAGTTCGGCCATTTTTGGTAGATAAGCCAATGAGGCCGATCACGCCCGAACTCATGAGCATAATGGCTTGGGCCGCGTGTACAATCGTTGCAAAGGCCAAACCTTGCGCATACGGAAGCCCTAGGACCACCAGGGCCATAGCGACCAAGTAGTGGTAGGCGCCTACTCCGCCGGGGACAGGAATTAGCACCCCGAGGCTAGCGGCCATCATGACGAAAAGGCCTTGGGCCGGCGTGACGTCTGCCGTGAACGGCAAGGCATAAAAACAAACGTACACCATGGCATAGTAGCAGCCCCAAATGAAGAAGGTGTGCGCCCAGAAGGCCCACTGGTTGGGGAGTTGACCAACGGCTTTAATGCCTTCGAGCATGCCCTTGAGGAAGTCGCGGACTTTAGCATAGAAGGGGCTGGCTTGGATGCGCGCTCGGAAGAGCCAGGAAGCGACCGCAAGTGCCAAGCCTATACCTCCAAGAATGCGTCCCCAAGGAATGCCGGGACCTGCATCGGTGGCTTGGTCGGTTTGAGTGAGATCAATGAGAGCGGTGAGCTCATCCGAAGCGCTGAGGAAGGCAAGTCCAAGGAGGCCCGCCATCATGAGGAGGTCGATGGTGCGTTCGATTAAGATGGTGCCAATCAGCACATTGACCGGGGTTTTGTCGGCGCGGTTCAGGGCGGTGGCACGGGCCACTTCTCCGGCGCGAGGAATGGCCATGTTCACGAGGTAGCCAATGCCCGTTGCATGGACGGCGCGCCACATCGTGGTGGGATAGCCCAAATGACGAAGCACATAGGTCCAACGTTGGCCGCGGCTCAAAATAGCAATGTACCCGAGCGCCACGCTGAGGCCTATGTAGCCCCACTGCGCTTCTTTAGCGGCTTCCCAAACGGCGTTGAGGTCTACGCCTTGGAAGGCGAAGAAGAGTAAGAAGAGGGCCAGCGCTGCAAACCCCGCTGTGCGAAGCCATCCGGGGACTGCGAATTTGGCCATAGGTAGTTAATTCAGAAGATTGGTCTGTTCGTCTGGGAAAAGTACGACAGGCTGATAGGATTTAGCTTCTTCCACGGTCATCGCGGCGTAAGAAATGATGATGATGAGGTCATCTTTTTGCACTTTCCGAGCGGCTGGGCCATTTAACGTGATTTCACCGCTGCCTGGTTGGCCGTATATCACGTAGGTGTCCAAACGCTCCCCATTGTTGATGTTCACGATGCTGACCTTTTGACCTTCCACGAGGTGGGCGGCAGTAGCCAAGCTGCGGTCAATGGTGATGGAGCCGATGTAATTCAGATCTGCACCGGTCACACGGACACGGTGAATCTTGCTGTAGAGTACCTCAATCGTCATAGCGGCGCAAAAGTAGGGGTTTATGGGAAGAAAGAGGCGCGGACAGAAGGGTAAAATGCCCCTAAAAGGAGGCGTTTTCTTAGGCGGGAGAATGCCCGCTTTCTACCACTCGGTGGGTGTCAATCAAACGCACCTCGCCTGCATAGGCCGAGACGAAGCACTGAATGGGTTCGGGGTAGCGATCTAGGTAGCGTTCAGGGTCCGTCACCGGGGTCATGCTATCCGCCAACGCAAAGGAGATGTCTTCGAGCTTTAAATGGCCGCCAGCTTCTATAATGCCGCGCATCTCACGTACCAACGCCTTCAATGGAACGGGGAAAACCGCGAGCTCTTCTTGGGCAAATCGCAGAGCTTCAAATATTTGCGGTGCAAACTCTCGTTGGAGTGGCGTCAAACGGCGGTTGCGCGAGGACATCGCTAAACCGTCTTTCTCCCGAACGATGGGGCAGGGGACAATGCGCGGTTGGCCGCCACGGAGTTCCGCGACACGCTGTATCACCTTGACTTGTTGGTAGTCCTTCTCGCCAAAGTAGGCCGCATCGGGTTGCAAGAGGTCGAACAAGCGATCGACCACGGTCGCTACGCCCTGGAAATGGCCGGGACGAAGAGCCCCTTCCAGGCATTGGTCCAAGCCTTGGAGCTCGTACACACGGGCCACAGGTCCATCCGGGTAGATATCGGACTCCTGAGGGGTAAAGACGGCATCACAACCAACGCTCTCCAGAGCGTGAAGGTCGTTTTCCAAATCCAAAGGATAGGCCGCAAAGTCAGCTGGATTGTTGAACTGGGTGGGGTTCACATAGATGCTGGCGAGGACGACGTCATTTTCGGACCGTGCTTTTTCGACCAATGCGAGATGCCCTTGGTGCAAGGCACCCATGGTGGGAACAAAGCCGATTCGGGCTCCCTTTGGAAGGCTGGAACGAAAGGTCTGCCAATCGGCCAGCGTGGTGATCTGTTCTATCTTCTTCAAACCGAGGCCAAAACTAGCGCGAGAATAGGGGAAAATGGGCGCTACGGCTAAATTTTCGTACCTTTGCCGCAATGGCGAAACGACGCATCCTATACATCTCTCACGAGATCAAACCGTACTTTCCGGACACCACCTTGTCAAAGGCTGGCTTGGCTTTTCCGCAGAAGATGAACCAAATGGGGAACGAGATTCGTGTCTTCATGCCTCGCTTTGGGGCCATCAACGAGCGACGCCACCAGCTGCACGAGGTGATTCGATTGAGCGGAATCAACGTGGTTATCAATGATTTGGACCAGCCCTTGATCATCAAGGTGGCTTCCATTCCCTCCGCGCGTATCCAAGTGTACTTCATCGACAACGAGGATTATTTCAAGCGCAAAGGCACGTGGGAAGACAAGGACAAGAAGTTCTATGCCGACAACGGCGAGCGCAGTCTCTTCTTCTCCAAGAGCGTAATTGAAACGATTAAAAAACTGGGCTGGCAGCCTGACGTGGTCCACTTTATGGGCTGGATGAGCACGCCCATGCCTGCCTACTTGCGTCAGTTTAACGCAGACGATCCCCATTTCAAGGACACCAAGTTGGTTTACAGCCTCTTCGGCGATGGCTTCCCAGGAAGTTTGGACGACGGCTTGACCCGCGGCATGGAGTTTGACGGAGTGAAGAATATGGAAGCTTTCCAGAATCCCACGACGGACAATCTGTATGCGGGAGCGGTAGCACATGTGGATGCAGTTCTGAAAATGACGGACGATGTGCCTCAAGCTCAGCTGGACGCCGCCGCGGCTGCCGGTGTGCCCGTGCACGATGGATCTTCCTACCTCACCAACCCGGGAGATCTAGAAGCGTTCTACGAGTCCCTTTTTGCTTAAGAACTAGCCCCTATGCGCAAACTCTTTTTGGCCCTCGCCGCATTGGCCCTTATTGGGGTCGCCTGTGAGCGAAACACGGGTGAAATTGGTTTGGACTTTGTCGACCAAAACAGCCTCAAAATTGGCAAGCTGGAATCTGTCGAAGTGGTGGCTACCACGGAGGCCTTTGACTCGCTGGTGACCGAAAAGCCGGCCTACTTGATGCTGGGCAGCTACGAGGATCCCATCTTTGGTAAGGCATCGGCCAACTTTGCTACGCAGGTGATTTTGAGCACGATGCAGCCCGATTTTGGCGAAAATGCTACGGTTGATTCGGTATTCATGTACCTGCCCTTTATTGGTTTTTACGGCGATACCGCTGCGCCTTTTGGCTTGACGGTGAAGCAGTTGGACCAGCACATTTCTGCGGACAGCACGTACTATGCGCATTCCGTTTTTACCGGTTCGACGGTCTTGGCGGATACGGTGGTGCAGCCTCAACCGGGCCGAAAGCGCCGCGTCCACGGCATGGTCGCCCCGAACGAAGTGATCGGTCTCCGCTTGAATACGGCCTTTTTCCAGAGCCAAATCGTGGACGCCTCCGCGGACAGCGCTGCCGACTTTTCAAGCAATACCAACTTCTTGGAGTACTTCCGCGGCATCTACGTGGAAGGCCATGCGGACAACAAGGCCATCTACCAGTTTTCGCCGGGCGACCAAGACATGCGCATTCGCTTTTTCTTCACCAACGACAGCTTGCGCGCAGACACGGTAGGACCGGGCTATTCCGTCTACGACCTTTTGGCCTGGAATGTGGTCAAGAGCGCCAACACCTTTGCCTTTGACAAGAGCCAAGCGGACTTTGACCTCGATGCACAAGACACGCTGGCCGGTGAGTTGACCACCTACGTTCAGGGCATGGGCGGTGCGATGACCGTCGTGCGTCTCACAGGGCTGCAGGCCTTGAAGGACTCCAATTACTTCGTGAACTATGCGGAATTGCGCATTCCCGTTCGCGAAGGCACAGCTTTGCAGTACGCCAATCCGGCCAAATTAACCGCCCTTTTGGTCAGTGGAAATGACCGTTCCCTGCTCACGGGGTACGTCAATGGCGACCCAGGAGGCCAGTTGGTGGTAAGCTCTCCCCTCCGCGATCGCGTGTATACACTGGAAGTCACGAAGTTTGTGCAGCAATGGTTGAACGGCAAAGACAGCAACGAAGCGAAGATTTTGCTCGTTCCTGACCGTATGTCGTCCTCTG
>JALQUY010000189.1 GCA_023260615.1 Schleiferiaceae bacterium | reverse complement strand
AGGCTTTGGAAGGGGAGGTGGTGCTAGAGGAGTTGGCGTTGCACTAAAACGCTGCTGAGAAGCTAGGTGGCTAGAGAGCTAGAGAGCACGCGCTTCGCGCAAATTGGCTAGGTAGCTAGGAAGCTAGAGAGTACGTGCTGCGCACTGTGGCTATTCCCTTAAACGCTTAATCTCTTTTACCCTTGAACTGTGTGGTGGACCTTCGCTGCGCGCCGGGACTTTCCGTTGTTTAGCCAAGCTCTAGCCCTCTAGCCTCCTAGCGCGCCGAAGGCACTTAGAGCGCAAAAAAAACCGGCCCACCCCAGAGGGCAGGCCGGAAAAAAACCGGTTCAAAAACCGAAAAAAAACTTAGTAGGCGTACTGCTCGCGTGCAGGGAAGAAGAAAGCGCCTTCGATGGCTGCATTCTCGTCGCTGTCCGAACCGTGGATGGCGTTGGCGGCGATGGATTGAGCGTACAGTTTGCGGATGGTGCCTTCGGCAGCCTCAGCAGGGTTGGTCGCACCGATCAACGTGCGGAAATCGGCCACAGCGTTGTCTTTTTCCAAGATGGCAGCGACGATTGGGCCGGAGGTCATGTATTCGACCAACTCACCGTAGAAGGGACGCTCGGCGTGAACAGCGTAGAACTGACCTGCGTCGTTGCGGCTCAACTGCGTGAGTTTCAAAGCCACGATGCGGAAACCAGCGCCGTTGATTTTTTCAAGGATAGCTCCGATGTGTCCGTTCTGAACAGCATCTGGCTTGATCATGGTAAAAGTGCGATTGCTCATAATAATTCTCGTTTTCGGCCGCGAAATTACGAAATTTACCCCCACAGACCTTCCTATGGCATTGCATGAATTATCCCGCCTTTTGGCGCAGAAACCGTTTCGGCTCGTTCTAACCTCGCATTGGAACCCGGATGGGGATGCCATTGGGTCGACCTTGGGGCTGGCGCATTACTTACGGGGAAAGGGCCATAGCGTTCAGGTTATCTTCCCGAATGCACCCTCCGCACCCGTCGCCAAGGCCCCCGGCTACGACGCGCCCTTTGTCCACCTCTTCGACCAGGACAGCGCGGCCGCCAAACAAGCGTTTGCCCAAGCAGAAGGCCTTTTTTCACTGGATTACAATACGGCCTCTAGGGTAGGCGAGGCGATGCAAGCGGAATTGGAAGCTTTTGAAGGCTTCAAGGTGCTCATCGATCACCACCAAGAGCCCGACGGCGGTTACGACCACGTGTACAGCCAAACGAGCAAATCCTCCACTGCGGAAATGGTCTACGACTTTATTGCTTCGGACGGGGGTACTCTGGATGTGGCTGCGGCTGATTGCTTGCTTATGGGCCTCATCACCGACACGGGCTCCTTCCGCTTCCCCTCCGTAAGTGCGGCTACGCTCAAAGCGGCTTCGGCGTTGGTGGATGCAGGGGCGGAACC
>JALQUY010000188.1 GCA_023260615.1 Schleiferiaceae bacterium | reverse complement strand
CTCTAGCCCTCTAGCCCTCTAGCCCTCTAGCCCTCTAGCCCTCTAGCCCTCTAGCCAATCAGCCCCTTCGCCAAGCCCAATCGAGTGTAGGCAGCGCGCGCTTCGGGGGAAGCTCCTGGAGGGCAGGAGGAGGTCCAGGCTTGGAGCGTTCGGCTCGCATAAGAGGCGGAATCAAAAAGTGACCCGGCCTGACTTTGCAGCAGAATGTCTTGTGCGTCTCCGTCTGTCGGACCAAAGCCCCAAATGGGACGTCCGCTGCCAAGGTATTCGAAGATTTTGCCCGTGAGAATACCCTTGTTGTTGGGGAGATCGGGGATGAGGAGCATCAGGGCGTCGGCCGTTTGCAGGTAGCGCACGGACTCGGCATGGGGCCGGTAGCCCAGGTTTTCCAGCTGAAAATGGGC
Source organism: Schleiferiaceae bacterium (assembly GCA_023260615.1). Classification (GTDB taxonomy): domain Bacteria; phylum Bacteroidota; class Bacteroidia; order Flavobacteriales; family Schleiferiaceae; genus TMED14. The sequence continues at coordinate 1,031 of JALQUY010000188.1, read as the reverse complement.
ATAGCGCTTTTGAAGGTCCTCCATGGCGGCCACAAATTCGTTGGCAGGACGGCCCACAAGGCGAAGGCGTAAAGAGGTTCCGGAGGAAAGAACCTGCTCCAAAGCAGCTTCCACCAGCGATACAGGGTAGTCCAAGGTGAGGGTACCTGTGTACGTCAAGGTGAAGGTGTCGTTGTTCGGCTGGAGTCCTTCACGGAAATCGTCGGGGTCGTAGCCGTTGGGCAGGACATGGCAACGCGCACGGACCCCCGGAACTTTTTCCTCGAAGAGACGCACCAAATCTTTGGAGACGGTTACGACGCGATCCGCTTCCGTGAGGACAGAGCGCTCCAGGGAGGCGTCATGGGCGCGGGCCCAGGGTGTGGGGTAGAACTGATCGTAGTAGTAAATATCCGTCCAGGGGTCGCGGAAATCGGCCCACCAGGTGATGCCCAGTTGGCGCTTCAGGGCGCGCCCAACGAGGTGGGTGGAGTGGGGAGGGCCCGTCGTGATGACGGTGTCAAAGGGCAATTTGGCGTGGAGCTGACGCGCTTTGCTCAGGGCAAAGCCATTCCAGCCCCGGCGCGGATCGGGCAGGAAGAAGTTTCCACGGATGAAGCGCGAAAGGCGTTGAAGGGGTCCGGGACGTCCTGCTTGGTTGGCAAAGCCGCTGAAGGGGACTTCTTTTCGGCGGGTGAGCTTTTGGTAGGCGCTAAACCAATCCCGGGCGGAAGTTCGGTGCACCGTGAGCCCTTCGGTTTCCGCTTCTAGGGAAGCGTCCAGCAGGGGATAGGTGGCCTTTTCGGGCGAAACGGTCAGCACCTCCACGTCGTGCCCTAAAGCGGACAGGGCCTTGGAGGTCTTGAGCCAGCGTTGCACCCCAGGGCCCCCAGCGGGCGGCCAGTAGTAGGTGACAACGAGGATGCGCATGGGCTGGGTTTAGGCCTTCTTCGTTTCCACGAAAACGGCACCGCCGATGGCAATCAGCAGGAGGAGCGAGAAAGCCAAATCCAATTTCTCACCCGTGTAGTAGGTTTCGGGCTCGAAGGTGA
>JALQUY010000187.1 GCA_023260615.1 Schleiferiaceae bacterium | reverse complement strand
GGTACTAGTATCTTCATCTGGCGGAGCAATGTGAAAAGTAGATGGGATAATCTCCGCTAAATTTGCGTTAGTTGTATTATCTGTAGTTGAAGCCGTAGCTAGAGTTACTTCTTTTACAAATTGAAAGTTAGTAGTGTTAGAACCTGTATTGGATCTGTAAATACGTTTCTTAGATAGATTAGTATTACTTTTAGAAGTAGAAGTGTCCATACCTGAGATAGTTACAGTTTGTGCGTCTACTTTAGTTAGTACAGTAGAAGCAGGAGACGGCGGTCCTTCTTCTCCAAAAGCAGATACAAATGTATACACATACGAGGTGCTAAACTGAGTTTGTGTGCCATCATCAGTACCCGAAGTTATACTTGTAGTCGGTGCGTTTACGGGTGCAGGTATACCTAGTCTAAAAAAGTTTCTTGGATAGTCACCTGAACCGCCAGCAGTTATGATTTCAGTAGAACTTGCCATCTGCGGAAAGGTGTTACCTGTCCAATACAGCCTATCAAAAGCATCGTCTGGCACTGGACCGGGGACTACGTTTACATCATTGGTAAACTGTAAGTAATAAGTGCTACCACTAAAATCATATTTATAAGCCGAAGTTCTACCATCTGTTATCTGTTGTACATTAGAGTTATCTTTTACAGGCGTAAGTACGCCAGCATCCAGGTTTACATCTTTAGCCTCTTGCCCAACATCATTTGCTAGTAACCTAGCAGATAATTTAGGAGCAATACCAGCAAAACTTGTAATCTTAAATGCAGCCATTAATTACCTTTAGTAACCTTTTCTTTCTTCTCATATGTCCTGAGCCCCGCCATTCCGAGCATCGCCATTAGAATAGTTGATAATTGACTAAACTCAAACTCAGGTAAATCAACTTGAATACCTGCAATACCCACAGCAAATTGAATCATAGGTGCAAGGATGAAGTGGTAAAGCATGGCAAGACTGCATACCCAGCCGACACTCGGCCTCCAGCCCGCTACGAACCAACTCTTGCTAGCAGCTTCAATCTTATTGACTTCTATTTGTGCAAGGTTAGCAGTTTGTAATTGAGTCTTGAGTTCATGCTCAAGTTTCATTTTTAAGTTTTTGTCTGCAACAAATTTACCAAGTACGTTGCCTGCAATACCAACAACTGAGTTTGTAATAGGGTCTGGCATTAGTCTTTCCTCTTATCTTTTTGATTTGCTTTAGCTATTTTATCTTTTTCTATTAAGTTTGGCACACCTAGAATAGTTTTTAAAAGTATGTCTTGTCTAATGATTTCATTATCAACAGAACGTACTCTATCAATTAACTGAATTAGTATTTGTGTTTGGGAATCTAGTTTAGAGTCTAATCTTTTCTCTACGGCTTGTAATGACTCGTTTATCTTATCGTCAACTACGTCTATCTTTTGTTCCATACCGTTGACTATTTTATTGAGCAACTTCCATAAGAAAAAACCTAACCCA
>JALQUY010000186.1 GCA_023260615.1 Schleiferiaceae bacterium | reverse complement strand
TAATCTTTTGGTCCGCATCGCGCATGGCTTGCTTGCGGCCGCTAAAAGAGCTGCGGTCCACGGCAATGGAGGTCTGCTTGAAAAAGTACCCAAACAGTGGAAGCTTCAAGAGTTCTGCCTTTCCCATAAAAACAACAGGAGTAGGTGAGGCCAAGAAAGTCATGGGAATATCTAGGTCCGAACCGTGATTGGCCGAAAGTACCACCGGTCCTTGGTGCTTCATTTGGTACTTGCCTGGCCTTGGCCATACGCCCATAAGCACTAAGTACATCCAAGACCACACCTTTGCCACCTTGAAAAAGTGGTTGTAGTTCCCTCCGGGACGGGCGGTCCACAACAAGGCGGGTAACAAGACTACAATAGTGGTAAAAGCCACTAGATAATACCAAATGTGATGGATGTAGCTGAAAATTTTCACGGGACTAAAGTAACATTTATCACTAGTTGAGAGAATAGGGCTGTTTAATTTCGTTCACATAATCTGATGACCATGAAGAATTTAACCTTGGCACTTGCGCTACTCCTTCAGCTTTCCCTTTTCGGACAAAGCACCTTCCCTTTTGATATCGTATTGGAGCCTATTACCATTACCAATCTTCCTGGAATGCAGTCCTATGCCGCAGCACAGCACAACGGAAAATGGCTCATCATTGGTGGTCGTATCGACGGACTCCACCAGCGCCAGCCTTGGCAGGCGTTCAATGCTGCGGGGCACAATACCTCCATGTACGTCATTGACCCGGTCGCTCAAACCTTTTACAGTGCGCCGCTTAGCGGGCTAAGCAATGATACCTTGGTGGCCCAATTATCGAGTACAAACGCCAACTTTACCCAAGTAGGCAATTACCTCTACCTCCTCGGAGGCTACGGTTTGGATGCTTCGGCAGTACATATTACCCACCCCATGCTCACCGTTATTGATGTCCCCTCTACCATCGACGACATCGTACAAGGCGGCACTTTAGACAGCACCGCGTTCGCCCATTTCAGCGACGAAGACTTTGCGGTTACGGGCGGAAAGATGCTGTATTTAAATGGCACCTTCTACCTGGTGGGCGGACATAGATTTGACGGCCAGTACAACCCCATGGGTCACAACACCTTTACCCAGGCCTATACCGAGCAAGTACTGCCTTTCACCGTCGCTGGAACCTTCCCCTCGTTGAGCATTTCAAAGGGGACGCCAATGGTAGATACCGACGAACTCCATCGACGTGATTACAATGTCACCTACATGATGGACGGAAGCCAAACCTACTTCACGGCATGGTCCGGCGTATTTCAAAAGACCGCCGACCTGCCATTCCTCAATGCTGTTGAGGTGCGCGACACTGGTATCTATTCGGTGCCTGGATTCTCGCAATACTTGAACCACTACCACTGTCCTACCGTGTCCTTATACGGGGAAGATCAAGCGGCGATGTATACCGTTTTCTTCGGCGGGATCGCGCAATACTACTACGACAACG
>JALQUY010000185.1 GCA_023260615.1 Schleiferiaceae bacterium | reverse complement strand
TTCGATCTCTTTGGCGATCTTGGTAACTACCAAGCTTGGGATCTCAATGTCGTGGTCGCCGGGCTTCACAATAAAGGTGGACTCTAAGTTCACCAAGCCTTCTTTGGTCACAGAGATGGTAGCGGGTACGGTCATAGCGCGGTCCTTGCCGTGAATGGTCATCGTGCCCTCCAATTTCACCGCATAGGTGCCGGGCTTGGCAAAATTCACATCCCCTTTGATAGCACCTTTAAATAGGCCCTTGGGGTACTTGGTCGATTCCATGTAGTTCTCATTGAAATGCTCCTGCATGAGGGCCTTTTCAAAGGTGAAGGACTGAATGGTCACTTGGAAGACAAACTCATTGTTCGCCGTATTGATGAGGCCCACACCATCTTTGAGGGAAGCTTCAATATCCTCTACCGGGGTTTCCGAAAAGAAGTGCACATAGGTATCGCGGCTTACCAATTTCTGGGCCGAAGCGGACAGGGTAGCCAGCAACGCAATCGAAAGGAAAAGGGTCTTTTTCATGAGGTTTTGGATTTAATTTTCCGGTGCGCCAGCAGCAACCCACGCATCGAGTTTTGTTAGATTACACGTTGAAAGTGGACCACTAGGGGGCATAACAAGAGGGTCACCCATGGGCTTGTTCATTCGGCCGGTGACGGTCGACAAGGATCCTTTAACCAGCGTATACGTGGATAGATCAAGTCCGGCCGATGCAGATGCTCCCGAATGGCAGGACACACATTGCGTCTGAAGCATGGGCTGGATATCCGCGGTCCACGTCACGGCTGAAGCATCGCAAGGCGTAGTGCCATAGAGCTCCTCGGAATTATCATAGTAACAGGCCGAAAGGGCCGAAAGCAAGGCAAAAGATATCAGGAAAAGTGCAGGTTTCATAGTCTTGACATTACAATTTCTGTACCATTCTAACCCGCCCCCAAAAGAGGACGGCCACAAAGAAAAACACCGAAAGCATGGCAGCTGCCAAGCGCAAATCCCCCGTGCTGGTTTCCAACCAACCTACGGCAACCATGCCAAATACGGTCGCTAATTTCTCCGCGATGTCAAAAAAGGCGAAATAGGTGACGTGCTCCCCTTCGGCCGGCAAGAGCTTGCTGAAGGTAGATCGTGCCAAGGATTGAATGCCGCCTAGCACGAGACCTACGGCTGCGCCAAGAAGGTAGAATTGCACTTCGGAATCTACAAAGTAGGCCAGCGCACAGATGGCTACCCAGATGAAAGAGGCCAGCACCAAGGCGCGGATGTTGCCCCAAATTCGGCTCAAGCGAGAGAAGACCCAAGACCCCAATATGCCGACAAATTGGATGAGCAATATGGTCGTAATGAGGGCGCTGGTTTCCAGACCGAGGGCTTTGGAACCGAAGAGGGACGCAATGAGGATGACCGTTTGAACCCCGGCGGACGCGAAGAAGAAGCCTACTAGAAAGCGCTCCACACCCGGCATGCCGCGGAATTCGTGCACGACATCAAACAAGCGCTGGTAGGCGGCTCGAATCCAG